>DATNCC010000275.1:0-13390 GCA_035571735.1 Dongiaceae bacterium
AATAGGCTGCAAGAAAATTCCGGTTGAAACATTCAATCGGATAAAAACCGAACAAGGTAATCAAAAGATGAAAAAATAAAACCCACCGGGAGACTTGGTGGGTTTTTTACGTTCAGCGCCTCCGGGCTCGTCCATGATTGCCACTCTCCTGGAATTTCATTCGCATATCTCCGTTGAAAGATTGGCTGTAAGCCTTATGTTACAATCAAGTAAATTTTGTCGCAAATCATTGCATTGCCCTTCATGAGGTCTATACTCTCTTTATTACGATCAATCCGGAGGACGCCATGATTTTGTATGTTATGCGGCACGCTGAAGCGGTGGAAGGAAGCGACACTCTGCAGGACGAGTGGCGCTATCTGACCGAAAAAGGAAGGGCGGCGGCTGAAAAAGTGAGCTCGACAATCGCCAAAACCGGCCCCAAACCGCGGCTGACCATTACCAGTCCCCTGACCCGCGCGGTGCAGACAGCCGAGATCGCGGCCGGGAAGGCCTGCCGCAAAAATGTGGTGGTCGCCAGCGCGCTTCTCCTGCCGGGTTCCGACATCGGTGAACTGGTTGCGCACCTGAAGAGCTGCAAGGATGCCAAGCGTGTCATGGTGGTTGGCCATGAACCGTTGCTCGGTTCGTTGGTTGCCACACTGCTTGGTCGCGAGGATGAGGCGCTCTTGTTGAAAAAGGGGGCCTGCGTGACGTTGAAGCTTGATCCGGACAGGGCTGACAAACCGGCCAGTTTTCTCTCATATCTGGTTCCCGGCAAAAAAAGGACCACATCCTTCAAAAAAGCGTTTTCTCAGCAGTAGCCGGAACCGATGCCACCAAAGCCAAAGCCAAAGCCAAAGCGATTATGGCCCGATTCGGCGACCCTCCTTGAGCGTTCCAGGGGTGTATTTTATGCCCAATGGGAAGAACTGCTCCGGCTCCGCCGCGCGGTCATAAAAATATCCGATCCTGACGATATCCATGACTTGCGGGTCGCCTCACGCCGGTTCAGAGCGGCGCTGGAACTGTTTTATCCTTTTGTGCCGAAAGGCCCTAAAACGGCGCTGAGGAAAAGCGTGCGCAAGCTTACCCGGACGTTGGGCGGTCTGCGCAATATCGACGAAGCAGAGCTGTTCTTCCGGTCTCGAACCAATACCGGTAAACCAGCCGGCATCAAGCTCATACGCGAACTTTCTGAGTTGCGTGCCATCGAATTAAAGCGGATAAGGAAGGCGCTCAAGGACTTCGATCACCGCAATCTTGACCGGTCGGTGCGGGAGATGGCTCACGGACTGAATGTAGATTCGATCAGTGAACTGAAGAGCATCTCTCTCCTGGCCTATTTCTCCGAAGTTTCCATCAGGCTGTTTATGCCGATACATCAGCTGCTTGCAGGTTCAACGGAACCGGAGCACGAAACATCGCGTCATGCCCTGCGTATAGCCGTCAAAAAGTGGCGTTACTTCTTCGAGATCATTGCCACGATCCTTGATCGCGATTACACGCCGTTTCTGGAGCTGCTCAAGGAATATCAGTCGATCCTGGGGCGGATGAATGATATTACAGAGTTCCGTGTACTGCTCGGAAAAGTGAAGCTGCCACATGATGAGCGGGAGTATGCCGAGGCGTCATTGCTGGCAGAGGACTCACACCTGCTGGAAATCTTCACGGAGCTTGTAGAGCGGAAGCCGCTTGCCTACACGTTCCTGATTTAATCCGAATCCAAATCAAGGCGATATCTTCGTTGGCTCGTCTTCGGCTCCTCAACGTACTTTGTTGTACGCCTTCGTCGCCTCAACCCTCGCCGCCTTGATTTCATCCTTGATCTGAAATCGGAATAGGAGTCTACATGAAAAAACCGCGCATCGCCGCCATCGATATAGGTTCAAACTCCATCCGCTGCATCATTGCCGAAGTCTCCATCGATGGCAAATTCAAGATAATGGATGACGAGAAGGCCACGGTGCGTCTGGGGGAGCGGCTGGCCATGACCGGAGTGATCTCCGATGAAGCCTCGAACCGCGCCATTGAAGCCATCCGGCGGTTTCAAAAACTTGTGACCGGACTGAATGTCGAAGCGGTCGAGGCGGTTGCCACGAGCGCCGTCAGAACCGCCGCCAACGGCAAGGAACTGGTTGCAACGCTTTCACAAGAACTGGGATCGGAGATCAGGGTCATATCCGGTGAAGAAGAAGCCGAACTGACGGCTGCTTCCGCCCTGGCCAACTTCGATATGTACGGGAAACGCTATGCCATGGCCGATATCGGCGGAGGGAGCGTCGAAATAGTTACGGCGTATGGCAACCATGTGGAGGAGTACTATTCCCTTGACCTCGGTGCGGTTGTCATGACCGACCGGTTTCTGAAGAGCGATCCGATTGCCGAAAACGAGCTGGACAAACTCCAGCGCCATATCAGGAAGAGTCTCAAGCGCACCTTCACCGGAAAAAGGATCTCCGTAGATTCATTGATCGGATCGGGTGGAACCCTGACTGCACTCGGCTGCATGGCGATGCAGATGCGCAAGGACAACTACGTGTCCGTGCATGGGTACGAGGTGCTCCGTTCGGAAGTTGTGCACCTGTTGGCCATGCTGACCCACAAGGATCTGAAGGGGCGCCGGACCATTCCGGGACTCAATCAGGACCGGGCCGACATCATCGTGGCGGGTGTGGTGGTAATCGACGAACTGATGCGCTTTTTCGAGGCAAATCGACTTCTCGTCAATGAGCGGGGCATCCGCGAGGGCCTGCTCATCAGGGCGATGAAACGGCTCGGGTTTGCACCTGCCCCCGCTGCTCCGCCGACCTGGAGAAGTTCCATCAAGGAATTTGCCGTCTCCTGCCACGTTGACGAGCAGCACGCCGCCCACGTTGCCGGCATGGCGCTCTCGATTTTCGATGCCCTGGCGCTGCCATTCGGATTAAAGCCGTCGGAGAGAAAACTTCTGGAGGCGGCGGCGATTCTCCACGACAGCGGTTATTTCATCAGCTACGGCAATCATCACAAGCACTCCTACCACCTCATCCGCCATGCCGAACTGTTCGGCTTCACTCCCAGGGAGCGGGAACTGATCGCACAGATTGCGCGCTACCACCGGAAGGCCCTCCCGAAACGGAAACATGACGCCTTCCAGAGCCTGAAGGAAAAGGATCAGCTGATCGTGGCCCGTCTGGGTGGCATTCTGCGTCTGGCCGACGGATTGGACCGGCGCAGGAACGGGTCGGTGCAGAATGTTTCCTGCCTGTTCAGCGGCACCACGGTAACGCTCCACCTGACTGCGACGGAAGACATTTCGGTGGAGATTTTCGGCGCCAACGCCAAGAAAGATCTCTTTGAAAAGGCTTTCGGCAGTACCGTCGCGTTTGCAACGATTTGACCCTTGACGCCACCCTGATCCTCATCCCCATTATTCGACAAGCCTACCTCTGCCGTCCACCGGGACACGCTGTCCCGGAAAGACCGTCCCATCATGCCTCATTAAATTATTGGCAGATACTTTGCATGATTTGCCTGTGAAGCGCAGCGCCGCCAACAATAATCATAACGATACCGTCCGGCAATAGAGCCTGAACCATGCGTTGAAAACAGGAACAACATGCAGAGCGCGATTGAAACGGATAACAGCTGCCAAAGCCTCACTTATGAAGAACGGAGGCCGTTCGGTCATTTTTTTGACAAGACGGGCAACGACAATCGCAACAAAGTGTCTTCTCCCCCCACAAGCCGTTATTTCATAGGTATGAAAGTCGAGGTGGGCATCCCCCTGCCGGACGCCCAGACGTTTCGCGATTGGGCAATCATCAACGAAATGGATGAAGACCTCGTTTCGCTGCAACTCTCCCGCGACATTTTGCCGGATGGAGTCAGCTTGCGGGTAGGACAGCTTCTCGCCATACGCAGCGAGAGAGATGGCCAGGTTCACTCCTGTCGCTGCTTCATAGTCGGCATTGGATATGACCATGAACTGCTGCTGCGTCTTACCGGCGAGATTTTCTCCGGCGAGATGCGGGAATTCTACCGGGTCGATGCCTTTCTCCCGATAAAATACCATCGCCTGCATGGCCAAAATCCCGCCATCGTGAAGAAACAGTGGGAGGCCCGGCGAAGGTGGCGGCAAGAGGAGAAGCGTGCCCTGGAACTGCGACGCCTGGAAGCCCGGCGTGAAAAGCTGCGGAGTGAGGAACGTGCAAGAAAATTGAAACTCCTGGACGGCGCTTTTCCCGGTGAACCGGCCGAATTCTCCCGGGGCAGGGGGCAGGAAGAGCCGCTGGATAATCAGTACGATGAGCTCTCGGCTTCCGCCAAAACGGTAGCTGTCACGATCGGCGGCGGCGGTCTTAAAATCCCGACCAGCCAGGAATTTGACACGGGTGAATTCGTCCTGCTGGAGATCTACGTGCCGTCGTCGCGTCTTGTCGCGGATGTTGTTGCGCGCGTCGTCTTCTCTGGTCACAGCGCTATTGCCGGAGATGAGCGAAGCTGCTTCGATGCCGGGATGCAGTTCGTGTTTATCGACGAGTCTGCCCGTCATGCCATCAACAGCCACATCTGCTCCATACAGCTGAAACGGATCCGCCACTTTAAAGGGTTTGCCGATGTCGAACCCTTATATGTCGAAAACGTATCCGGGTCAGACGAACATTATGCCGATATCGATGGCGTTGCTGGCCGCGGCCGGGCAAACGATCGCCAGCCGGTCTTTCAACAGGTGGTCCTCGGTCTGTTTTTTGTTTGTGCCGTCACCCTGATAAGTTTCTTTTATTCCGGGTATATTGCCAAACATCCCAACGAGATACAGAATAATTTCGAACAGAGCATCGCCATTAGAGGCACCCTGATGTCCGCATCGGGAAGGTGAGGGGCCATGGCTGACGACATCCGGGCATTTTTTCCGCTTTCCGTCTGATCCGGCAACAATCTTTCCCGCTCTCGCCATCAAACCGTCACAATATCCTTGCCTACTCGTAACGCCACCCTCCTGCGAATCGGTGTAACATCCCGGCTGCTATAAGTGTCCTTTCAAATGGCCATACATGCCACCGGAGATTTTACTCATATGCCTGTAACAGCCAACAACGTCTTTTCCGCGCCGTATAACCATCTCTCCCCGGCCAGGATCGTGCTGTTGTATTCGTGCGTCGGGAGCGTGTGGGTATTGTTGTCGGATGCCGCCGCCGCCAGCCTGGTAACGGATCTGCACCAGCTTGAACATATCGGCATTGTGAAGGGACTTCTGTTCATCATCGCCACGGCCGGTTTGCTGTATCTGTTGATCCGCCATTATGTCCGGCAACTCCGGTCATCGCAGAAGACGTTTCACGAGGCGGAACAGGAGATAAAAAAACTGGCCTATTATGACCGTGAAACCGGGCTTCCAAACCATAACCTGCTGCTGGACCGGTTGAATCAGGTCATTGCGTTCAACAGCCGCAAGAATAAAAACACGGCCGTGATCTATATCAGTCTGACCGGCTTCAAGGCGGTGGTCGATGCACGGGGGCACAGCGGCGGGTGCGAAGCGGTGCGCGGCATCGCCGAACGACTGTCGGCGACGCTGCGTGACTACGATACGGTCGCCCGCATCCATCGCGATGAATTCGCTCTCGTTCTGGGGGGAACCGTACTGGAGGGGGATGTCGCCAGAATCCTGAACAAACTTCAAACCGTCTTTTCCGAGCCGCTCCGGCTGGGAACGGATGAAGCGATAATCCCGGCCTGTTTCGGCGTGGCCTGTTTTCCGGCGGACGGCGCGACAAGCGAGCTGCTTCTTCAACATGCCCATATCGCCATGAATCAGGCCCGCCAGAACGGCGCGGTGTTCCAGTATTATTCCGAAGCGCTCAATCAGAAGGCGGTCGACCGCCTCAGCATTGAGACCGGATTGCTGCGCGCCATCGACGACGGCGAATTTTTTCTCTGCTATCAGCCAAAGATGGACATCAACGGCACCGACATCATCGGCATGGAGGCGCTGGTGCGCTGGCAGCGCCCCGGCCACGGCATAATCTCTCCCGACAGGTTTATACCGGTGGCGGAAGAGAACGGCCTGATCGTGCGGCTCGGGACATACGTTTTACAGGAGGCGTGCCGGCAGAACAAGGCCTGGCAGGATGCCGGACTGCCGAAGCTCAAGGTCGCCGTCAATCTCTCCGCCCGCCAGTTGCGTGACAACGATTTCGTGCCGCTGGTCATGAAGATTCTTGCCGACACCGGCCTTGAGCCGCACTATCTCGAACTGGAGCTGACCGAAAGCGCGCTGATGGGCGACGCCGGCGATACGGTCTGCAAGCTGCTCAGCCTGAAAGAGCAGGGCATCAGCATATCGGTAGATGACTTCGGCACCGGTTATTCGTCGCTCTCGTATCTCAAACATCTGCCGATCGACACGATCAAGGTCGATCGCTCGTTTGTCCGCGATATCGTCAATGACCCCGACGATGCGGCGATCGTGGACGCCATTGTCGCCATGGCCCACTCGCTTAAACTGAATGTAATTGCCGAGGGGGTGGAGACACACGAACAGCTTGAGTTCCTGAGAAATCTCAAGTGCCAGCAGGTTCAGGGATACTTTTTTGCGCGGCCTCTCGATCCCCAGCAGTTTGAAGCCTTTATAGCCCAGGGGATGCCGGTCGGAGACATGTCGGTGTCAACACCCGATCTGTCTTCCGAAACCATCGGCATGGGAGCGCTTTCCTGTCTGCAGGAACCGGTTCAACCGGTTTCCGGCGTCTCCCCGGTAATCCCGGTCGCCAATGCGGAGTATATCGGTGACATTGCCATCCAGGTTGTGCCAGCGCACCCCGGCGATAACCTCGCCGCCGTTCTCAAGCGATTTCAGGGCGACCCGGCCCTGCTGGTATTGCCGGTGGTGGATGACGGACTGGTGGCGGGCATTATCAACCGTGCCACCTTTCTGGAAGAGCATGTCATCGGTATGAACGGCTTCGCATTTCATATCAACCATTCAAAAAAGATGCGCGACCTGATGGCACCGATCAAGCTGAAATTTGAAGCGAAGGTCAGCATCAGGGATGCCGCCCAGGTCATCCAGTCGCACGAGATGGATGTCCGGGTGGATAACATCTGCGTCACCCGCAGCGGAATCTATCACGGAGTTGTAGACGTCAACCGCTTCATCAGTGCCATTACCGATATCAACCTGACGCTGGCCAAAGGCGCCAACCCTCTGACCGGGCTGCCGGGCAACGAGAGCATCCAGCGCGAAATAAACACACGGCTCCGGACTGAGGAAGGTTTTGACATAGCCTACATCGACATCGACAACTTCAAGCCGTTCAACGATCATTACGGGTTTCAGCGGGGAGACGTGGTCATCAAGGCGATCGGAGAAATCTTAACCGGCGTTATAGCGTCTTCGGGGGAAGGATTATCCTGCTTTTGCGGCCATATCGGCGGTGACGACTTTATCATTATTACCGGGGCGCATCATGCCGAGTACATTTCATCACAGGTCATCTCGTCGCTTGAGAGGCATTTGCCGATGTTCCACGGAGAACAGGATTTCTCCGCCGGGTGCTACAGTGCCGTAAACCGCAAGGGTGAACCGGAAACATTCGGGCTCCTCTCTATTTCCATCGGCATCGTCAACACCCGCCTGACGCCGGTCACATCATACGCCCAGCTGGCTTCGATCTCCACCGAGGTCAAGAAGGTCGCCAAGAAACTGCCGGGTTCATCGGTGGTTATCAATCGGAGGGTCAGTGAGGAATACGTTAACTGCGAGGCCGGGTATTCCCGGTATGAGCAGACCGGCGCCATTTCCTGATCTCATTCAGCCACTCTTCCGGACGTTCGATAACGATCGCCGCCGCGCCCGCATACACACGCCCCGTGTTGGAGTCCAGTGTGATGGTCTCCCCCTCCGTCAGAGAGCGCTCTCCAAAGACGGCAAAGTGCCGCTCCGGATCGATACGCAGGCCGCCGCATCCGCAGATACACGGCTTGCCGAGCTGCCGCGCCACCACCGCGGCATGGGAGGTGCGATTCCCCTTTGCCGTCAGCACACCGGCGGAGAGGGCAATGCCGGAGATGTCGTCGGTGGACATCTCTTCGCGAACCAGCACGGCCGCCTCCCCCTCATCGGAAGATAATCTGCGTGCCGCATCGATATCGAACGCCAGCGGACCGATGGCAACGCCGATGCCGGCCGGCTGTCCCTGGCATAACGGTTGTTGCCCCTCCAGGGACAACCTCCGGCGCATGATCTTGTCAAGCTCCAGGCCATCCAGGCGGGCAAGCGCTTCGTCCCGTTCGATCAGCCCTTCCCCTGTCTGTTCGACCGCGATCCGCAGGGCCGCCCACTCCGTTCTCTTGGCACTCCTCGTCTGCAGCAGGTAGAGTACGCCATCCTGGATGGTGAATTCAAATTCCTGGGCATCGCGGAACTCCATTTCAAGCGCGTCACAGATGGCGTTCAACTCCCGCCCGGTTTCGGGCAGGATCGTAAAGAGTTGTTCCGCGTCCGAGCCGATTGCGCGTCCCGATACTATGTCTTCCCCCTGGCTGTTGAAGAGGAAATCGAAGTAGAGCCGTTTTTCGCCGCTGTCCGGATCACGGGTGAACCCCACCCCCGACCCGGACGTCCCCCCGGCATTGCCGAATACCATCCGCTGGATGGTGGCCGCCGTAAAAAGATCATCCGGGATACCGTGGAGCCGGCGGTACTCCACGGCACGAGGCGAGTTCCACGAGGCGAACACGGCATGCACCGCCAGTTCAAGCTGCTTGAGCGGATTCTGGGGAAATGGCTGCCCGGTCAGATCATTGAAGATTTGCAGGCAGGTTTGGGAAAGCTCGGCCAGATTCAGGTAGTCCAGATCCTGAAAACGGTCCACCCGTTCCCGGATCAGCATCGTATCGAGCGCCGCCGCAAACGGTTGCGGGGCGGCGCCATATACCACTTCGGCAAAACTCCGGATAAGACGGCAATACGAATCCCATACCAGCCGGGGATTGCCGGTAATCCGCAACAGCCCGTGCACCGTGGCATCACATAGTCCGATATTCAGCAGGGTATCCATCATGCCGGGCATCGACACCGGAGCGCCGGATCTTACTGAAACCAGGAGCGGTTTGCGGGTGTCGCCCAAACCCAGGTCCGTGGCCGACTGGAGCCAGCGCAACTGCTCTTCCAGCAGGGAGGCCAGCCCTTTCCCGAATCGTTCCGGTTCCCGGTACCAGCGGCGGCAATGGGGAGTTCCCAGCACGAAGGCGGGCGGAACCGGAAGGCCGATGCGCGCCATCCGGACCAGATCGAATGCCTTCATTCCCATCTCCGCCATGTCCCCCTTTGCCGTGCCGGACGGGTGGGGTGTGATCCTGAAGATGCCGTCGTGTCTCATACCGTCCCCATGATCTTCCCGAGTATCTGATCGCGCAGGATCATGCCGGTATGCATCAGCGCATCGGCTGCGGACTCCAGTTTCTTGGCGCATTCGGTGATGACGAATGCCTGCCGGTAATCCTTTGCGGCGCTGACCAGCGCCTTGCGCACTTCGCGCTGAACCATGTCGCTCTCCTGCTCGATGGCGACGATGCGGTGAATCGATTCGAGAAAATCATGCATATCGTCCGGTGAACCGCTGTGCTGGATGCCCCGGGCATTCTCGATCGCCTTCAGGTATTCCCGGGTGCCGTCGACGAGCAGCCGGGCAAGCGTGGCAAGCGGCACACGTATCTCTTCCGCCAGACCATCCGCTTCAAGCAGGGTAAGATGGAAGGCCGCCTCCTCCAGTTCATCGGCGATGTCGTCGGCAACCTCCAGCAGCTGCCGTACGGCGTCCGCCTGCTCCGATTGTTTGGCGAGCTCACGTGCGGTGATGACCAGTTCATCGGCCTTGCGCTCCCACTCCTTGGCACGCTGGCCGATGCGTTCAAAGCGGAGAAACGTCTCCGGATTGGATACGTCAAGCAGACCGTCGCGAATACCGGTCGCAATTTCGATCGACAGCGCCGCGTGATTGCTGACAAGGTCGAGCAGGTACTGTTGCGCGCTGTGATAATGTTTGTACAACTCGACCCGCACCTCGTCGCGGATCAGGGCCAGGGGCCGTTTCTTGAGCAGGCCGTGGGCGCATGCCTTCAGGATGAAGCGCATAAAGGAACCGGCAGCCTCCTTGCCCAGAAGTTCATCGAGCGAAACCCCATAGGAAAGAGTTCCCCCTGCCACAAACTGCAGGGCATCGAAGATCATCCGCTCGCCCCCCGCCTTGAGAAAGGCCATGTGCCCCACATCGGTCTGAGCGGCCCAGGACAACAGGGAAAGCGCATCCTGCCTGGGCACCAGCATCTGCAGACGCTTGCGCGCCCGGTTCCAGTCGATCAGAAATACCAGGCGCGACCCCAGATGCGTCAGATAAGCCTTCAGGTCCGCCTTGTCCCGTGCTGCATAAGAGCCGACGCAAAGGTGAAAGACACCGTTTGCGAACGCCTGGTCGGTGCGGGATTGGACGCTGCTCCACATGACCTCCCAACCGGTGAACATCCCTTGGAAGAAGAGCAGGCGCGGCAGATGGTTGTCGGTATAAGTCACCGTCACACGCAGACCCTCGACGTGCACCACCAGTACATGAGCGTCCGTGGTGCCGATGTCGTTTTGCAGTATCAGCATTGTGCCGATCCTGGATGCGGTGGTGCCCAGGCCGGGATGGTCGAATTTGAGCTGCTGGGTCCGCTTGACCCCCTTCATGAAGGCCGCGACCAGGGAACGCTCGGCTGCCCGCAAGCCGTAGGTCATGGCGCCGTCCACGTTATCGGTGGCGATCTCGGCCTGCAGCCTGTTCAGGCTCTTGTGCATGTCCATGATGAGAAGATGCACGCTGTCGCCCTGGCCCGGCGCTCCCGAGGTCATGGCCAGGATTCCGGCGCCCGTGATGCCGCCGTCCTCCCCGGTTAACCGGCGGGGTGACAATCGCTCAAGACGTTGCCGATACGAATCTGCCTCCGCTTTCTGCGCCGCCTCCAAAGGTGCAAGCATCGCCGTCATGTCATCATGGAGCGCTGCACACAATTCACCCGCCATTGGCATTGCATAGGTGTCGGCCTCCAGCCTGACGGTTCCGGCCACGACATCGTCATAGGAGGGATCCGCGATGCCGCATGCCAGACGTTCCGTGCGCAGGTCCGGGAAAGCCTCCCCCGGAACATCGGCACGGGCCTTCGCCGTTTGCATGAGGGTCATGCGGTACTTTGCGCGGTCGTTCGCGGCGAGCGCCTCATTCAGAAAATCAGGCAGCAGGAGCCGGCTCTCGCCCAATACGGCAACTATTCTGGCTTTTTCGCTCATAGGTAATACCTTCAACAATGGTCAGGCATTTTGCCCTGATAACAAGCTTTCCTGTATTATACCACCATGGACGGTATGTCGGTAAAATGTGCGGGAGCGGCCGCAGCAGAGCCGCTTTTTTGTTGGCGGGGTTTTGACGTCTTCTTTAGCTTCTTTATTGCGAACAAATCATATAGAATCGGCGCCATGTCAAACCATGCCGCTACATCCGCCATATGAGTCGCATCGCCATCATCGCCGCGATGGCGCGCAATCGCACCATCGGCGTGAACAACTCCCTCCCCTGGCGCTGCCCGGAAGACCTCAAGCACTTCAAGTCCCTGACCATGGGGCATCACATTATCATGGGCCGCAGGACGTTCGATTCCATCGGCGCGCCGCTGCCGGGGCGCACCACGGTGGTGGTGTCCCGTGACCGGGATTTGAACATTGACGGCTGCCTCGTCGCCCACTCGCTGCCGGAGGCGCTCGCCGCCTGCGGGGGGGACAGTGTAATATTCATCGCCGGCGGCGCGGACATTTTTGCCCAGGCGCTGGCTCTGGCGGACATTCTCCACATCACCGAGATCCAGCAGGATGTCGAGGGGGATACGTATTTCCCTGAATTCGACAAGCACGCGTGGCAGGAGATATCACGCGAGGTGCGTTCCCAGGAAAACCCGCAGCCGCTCGACTTCCACTTCGTTACCTACCGCCGGAAATAACCGGCTTCCCCCTCCCGGCAAATCAGGCTTTACATACATATCCCGCGCCATCCTGCCGTCCCCCATTGAGCAGCACTGTCCTGCCAAGGCCCACGCCGCAGTTTTTCCAGAAGCTTGGATTGCACATGGCCGAAGAGCAGGAAATTTACGCAATCGTAACCATGTCACAACCGGATCTTAATAATTTCCTGATAGAGTGACATGAAACAGGATAAGTGGATAAGTGAGGAGAAAATGTACCATGTGGAAAGAAGATAGTATTGACCTGAGGTTAACCCGTTTTTTCGAGATGTCTGCCCGTGTCGTCCTGTCGTTGTTAATTGTTGCCATCTTGATGGCAATCGTCGCAGGAATCGGCTGCACCTTTTACGATATGAGACTTGTTTTTCAACAAAGTTTTCACGATGCCTTCAAAACAATCATGGTGGATATGTTGACGGTGCTTGCCATCGTTGAGGTGTTGCGCACCGCGCTGGCCTATTTTACGGAAGGCAGGGTCAAGGTCACGTACATCATCGATACGGTCATCGTCACGGTATTAACGGAGGTAATGGCTTTCTGGTACAAGGAGATGGAGTGGCAGGAGGTTGCGATGATTATCTTACTGGTTCTTTCCCTGGCCTGCATCAGGATCATTGCCGTCAGGTTTTCTCCGCGCCGCATAAGGGAAGAGTTGTGATTTTAATTACGAATTCAGTAAGTTAAAGTTTCGTATGAAAAATGATCTCCAGCTTCTTGTCTTGATTGCAAGCGCCGATGGCGTTCGGCAGCCAACTATCGCTGGGGCCTCGTGGATGAGTTCGTTGTTCTCAAGGGCCTCGACCATAAAGAGGGCAAAGTCCACCCGGCGCGTGATGTTGCTCGCGAGGACGGGGTCGCCTACATGCCTGCTCCATACAGCGCATGCTGCACCATGTATTGCCCGAGTTTTCCGGATGCACCCACAATACAAACCTTTTTCATATTCTTCCTTATTTACAGAAGGGATTTCAGGCTTGAAAGGCTTTCAAGGTTCCCGTCACGTGATCGCTTCAATCTCCCTGTAAAGAGCAACATATTCCCCGGTCAATTTGTGTTTCGGATAAAGATAGATCATAGGTTTTGCCAATTGGTGGGATTCCCTTATCTTTACGGAAGGTGAAAGATGGGATGATAAAATAGGCAGTCCTTCGGCTCTCAAAGCTTCGACAATTTCCTTGTGTTGCCTGGTTCTGGGCATGAACTGATTGACCACGATACCTTCCACTCGAAGATCATGGTTATGGTCGTTCCGGACATCGCCGATATGGACCCCCACTTCATAGATGGCGTCCCGCGAGAATGCATCGCAGTCAAAGGGAATCAGGCATCTTGAGGCGGCGATCAACGCCGATTGGCTGAAAAAATTCAACGCCGG
>DATNCC010000276.1:0-5006 GCA_035571735.1 Dongiaceae bacterium
AAAAAAGGCGGGGAACGGTTGTGCATACCATAACCTGATCTGGTGTGGGGATTTGAGCGGAAAGCCGGCTGGTGAAACCCGGCAATTGAACCGGCAAACAGCGAGGTAATTACTCTTTCAGGTCCTGCTTCTTGTTATCCGGGTGCCTCCGCTTCAGTTCCCCCAGTTCCTTGATGCCGATATCATGCAGACCGGCATCGTCCGAGTCACACATCTTTTGCACCAGTTCCTCCCATTCGTAGCTCGAAACAGGCTCGTCCGCAGGGATTTCTCTTATTTTACGCGCTATTTCTTCATACGCTTTATTAACATCCATGGCTGCTCCCTCCAACTTTCAGCGTAGCACAAGCACGCGCGGTTTCAAGTGACGGATCAGCATAATTACGACGCGTAACCGGTACTCGGTTTCAGCCAGGTCAACCGGCCCAGATCTTCCGTGTGATCCACAATGGCGGGGGTACCGGCAACCGGAACCTGCTGCCGGTTATGGGTGAACCGGCTGATCTCGTCCTTCAGTTCAAGGGAAAGCCCCGACAGGGCGTCCGATTCCATCGTTATCGCGGCAGCGGCCTTCACTGTTCCTTCGGAGACCCGCTCGACCGCCACAATGTCCGTGCTGATCTGCTCTGCCGTTGTTGACAGTTCAACCGTAGCGGTCGCGATCTCGCTCGCCATCCCCTGCAGGGAAGTGACGCTCTCGACGATCTGCCTGAGCGAGTCTCCCGCCTGCCCCGCATGCTCGACACCCAGCTTGACGCGCTCCAGACTCTTGTTCATGGCGGCGACCGCCTGGCCGGCATCGACCTGGATGGCCTTGACCCGCTCGGTGATGCCGACGGTCGCCTCGGCGGTGCTGTTGGCCAGCTTGCGCACCTCATCGGCCACCACGGCGAAACCGCGGCCGTGCTCACCGGCCCGGGCCGCTTCGATGGCGGCGTTGAGCGCCAGAAGATTCGTCTGGTCGGTAATCTCGATAATGACATCGACGATCTCGCCGACCTGCTGGGAGCGGTCGTTAAGGGTCTGCATCACCAGGGTGGACTCGTGCACCGCCCGGGCGATCTCCTGCACCTCCAGTCCGGTCTGGCTTACTACGTCCGCCCCGCAAGCGGCCAGCTGACGGGCCTCGGTGGCGGATTGGGCGATCCGGGAGGTGTTTTGGGATATCATCGCGATGGTCTGGGACATTTCCACCGCTGCAGCGGCAACCTGGCCGACACTGGTCGATTGCTCCGTTACCTTGGCATGGATTCCCTGAGCAGTGTGAGTCAACTCACGCGACGTTCCGGTAAGTTTTCCGGATGAGTCGGACACCTTGGCCAGGATTCTCGAAAATGAGTCAAGCAGCTTGTTGAAGGCATTGATCGTCACGGCAAATTCGTCGTCGTTTCTGATCTCGGCGGTGTGCGTGAAATCCCCGGTCTCGGCAATAGTCACGATGGAACCGTTCAGTCGCGCCAGCGAGCGAACGATGCAGACCGTAGTAGATATGGTCAGGAACAACACCAGCATGATGACTGCCAGGGAGATGCCGATCAGCAGCTTTTTGAACAGGTCGACCCTCTGGGTGACGACGGTCACGAATTTCTGCTGTTCCTGTGCCGTGGACTGGACGTTGGCCTCGCTCTTCTGTCCCTGTTCAAGGGCGACCATCTTGACTTTTTTTACCGAGCTGTCGACCAGCACCATGTTTTCCAGCACCTTGCGCTGCGAGGCGCTGATGGTGCGCAACGAAGCGCCCGCACTGGTAACCGCACTGTTGATGGATGCAACCGCGTCATCGACGAAACCGGAACTCTTGATCTCCTTGATCCCCTTGCCGGCCTGAGACACGTTCCGGGCAATGCGTGCCTGGATCGCCTGCACCTCGGCGCTTGCCTTGTCCAGTTCAGCCGGCGTCTCACTGAGCATTATCATGCGGGCTTTTGCGTCGAGAAGCTTGGCATCAACGCCGATGGCATAGACGATGTCGTTTAACGTATTGATCCTTTTGTGCATGGTGAGATCGGTTTCGACCTCATAGCGGTAATCCTGAATGCTTTCCAGAATTTCAGGGTTTGTTGTTTTTTCCTTCAGCCCCACGTTCAAGGTCTGTGTTGCGGCGTTTGCCCTTCGGCTTGCAGCCAGTACCAGATTGGCGATTATCTCCTTGAGACTGAGCAGCGATTTATCGACACGCGCCATTGCACCGTTGACCTTGGAGGCTTCCTCCTTGAACACGGCCATGCTCCTGAACTTCTCGTCGGCAGCCTTCAACACCTGGCCGTGCAACTCCGAAAATATCCCGATGTCCATTGATGTATTCTTGAGACTGCCGATCTCGCCGTTGATCCGCTCAAGATTTTCCCTGCTGTGGGAAATGGACGTTGAAATCTGTTTCACATCCTGGGGGTCGTGTGCCAGGCCGAGCTGCAGCAGGTCAGCGGAAAGTTTTTCCACCGCCTGCTGAAACTGTACGGTTTTGACCTGAAGCGGCGCCGACCGGGAGGTAAGCAGCGTGATCTTTTCCTTGACCATCAGGATAGTGATCAGGCTGAAGGCGGCAATTCCAATGATGCCAAGAACGCTGATGGTGGAACTCAGGTAGAGTCTTGAACTGATTTTCATGGCGCGAACCTCCGGCTGACCCTGTTATGCCGGTTATACGCGGAATGCTGCTGCACAACTCCAATTTCAGCCTTGCACTTTGGACAATTCATACGGCCCCCCTTCCTCAACCATTACGATTCATGTGTTGGAATAGTAGCAAAGCGTTGGTTACAACAGTGTGCCGTATTGATAAATTGTGTGTGACAGGCAAGGAAAGGTGATCTGTTCATCGCAAGTATGATGAAAGGACATATGTTCACATGCATCCGGTTCTCTTGACCGCTCCCGGCAACTGCATTACTATGTGTATCCATGAAACATCTCGCGCAAACCTTGAAAGCCCTCTCCGACCCGATCCGCCTGCGCATCATCCTCCTGCTGCAAGCCGAGGGGGAACTGTGCGTCTGCGACCTGATTGCGGTGCTCAAACTGCCCCAATCCACGGTGTCGCGCCACCTGGCCTACCTCAAGCGCAGCTGCTGGGTTGATATCCGCCGTCAGGGACTCTGGATGTACTACAAGCTCAGCCGGGAAAGCTGCGACATTTGCAATGAAATGCTCCTGATCCTCAAGCAGCATACCGGTAACCTTCCCGAGGCGGAATCGGACCGGAGCGCATTGGCCGCCTTCCGGAAAGCCAAGGATAATCCGGGCTGCCCGTAACATTGATGTAACTTGATATATCCGCCAAAGCGGATATAATGGCTTCACATCCAAATTTGTGAGGTTCGTTATGTCCGGAAATTTTTCCCGCAAGCTCTCTTTCCTCGACCGCTGGCTGACCCTGTGGATCTTCGCCGCCATGGCGCTGGGGGTCGGTCTTGGCTATTTCATCCCCGGCACGGAATCCTTCATCAATACCTTCCAGGCCGGCACCACCAACATCCCCATTGCCGCCGGCCTGATCCTGATGATGTACCCTCCTTTTGCCAAGGTACGGTACGAGGAGATGCCCGAGGTCTTCCGGAACAAGAAAATACTGGGGCTGTCGCTGATTCAGAACTGGCTGATCGGCCCGGTGCTGATGTTTGTGCTGGCGGCGCTGCTGCTGCCGGACAAGCCGGAGTACCTGGTGGGCCTTATCATGATCGGTCTTGCCCGCTGTATCGCCATGGTAATTGTCTGGAATGAACTGGCCAAGGGGAACACCGAGTATGCCGCCGGGCTGGTGGCCTTCAACAGCATCTTCCAGGTACTGTTCTACAGCGTCTATGCCTGGTTCTTCATCACCGTCCTGCCACCGCTGGTGGGGCTGAAGGGAATGGTGGTCGATGTCAGTATCAGCCAGATAGCCAAGAGCGTCTTCATCTACCTGGGCATTCCCTGCATCGCCGGGGCCCTGACCCGCCTGATCGGGGTCAAGGTCATGGGCCGGGAGCGCTACCACCGCGAGTTCGTGCCGAAGATAGGCCCGTTGACCCTGATCGCGCTGCTGTTCACCATCGTGGTCATGTTCAGCCTGAAAGGCAATCTGATTGTGCAGCTGCCGTTGGATGTGCTGCGCATCGCCCTGCCGCTGCTGGTCTACTTCGTGGTGATGTTCCTGGTCTCGTTCTGGATGGGGAAGCGGCTGGGCGCCGACTACAGCAAAACCACTACCCTGGCCTTTACCGCGGCCAGCAACAACTTCGAGCTGGCCATCGCCGTTGCGGTGGCGGTCTTCGGAATCAACTCCGGAGCCGCCTTTGCCGCTGTAATAGGGCCGCTGGTAGAAGTGCCTGTCATGATCGGCCTGGTCAACGTGGCATTCTGGTTTCAAAAGCGGATGTTCGCCGACGGAAATTCGGCACAGAGTCTGTAACGGAAAGGGGGTAAGTCCATGGAAAGAAAAATCAGGGTGCTGTTTGTCTGTATTCATAACAGCGCCCGCAGCCAGATGGCCGAGGCGCTGCTGAAGAAGATCGGCGGCGAACGTTTTGAAGCCCGCAGCGCGGGCCTTGAGCCGGGCACGCTCAACCCCTTGGCCGTCGAGGTCATGAAGGAGGAGGGGACCGACATCTCCGCCAATCAGACCAGGAGCGTCTTTGATCTTCTCAAGGGCGATGCGGTCTTCGATTATGTCGTAACCGTCTGCGACGGCGCCAGCGCCGAGAAATGCCCCGTTTTTCCCGGCACCGCCGGGAGGCTCAATTGGAGTTTCGAAGACCCGGCCGCAACAGAGGGTTCGCACGAGGAGAAACTGGAGAAAACCCGCAGGATCAGGGATCAGATTCGGACTGCGGTGGAAGGCTTTGTAAAACAAACAGCTCCATAACCCGACAGCACTAGACCTCCCGCCGGCTCGCAATAATTTCTATGCAATTTGTAAAAGCTTTTGGCAATTTGCATAAAGTTGACGTTATTGTCGAGCAGAGTACCGCACTGATGCCGATCGAGATAAAGTGCGGCAATCGGGTGATTATTTGTTGCATATTGCA
>DATNCC010000277.1:0-7997 GCA_035571735.1 Dongiaceae bacterium
GTATTTTTGCAGTTATGTTATCGTTCCTTAGTCGGTCGGCAACATCGAAGCCGTTCATGTTGGGCATGATCAGGTCAAGCACAATCAGGTCGGGTGAATCATGGCGTGCCATTTCTATCCCGTCTGCCCCATTACTGGCCCGGAGCACCCGATACCCGTTGTTCTGCAGGCCGTTTTCCAGGCTGGACAACGTCAGCGGTTCATTTTCAATAAGCAGAACTGTCGAGCTTTTAGGGGGGACCGCATCCGGCCGGTTTGAAAGTGAATCATGAAAATCCGGCTGTGTAAGCGGAATAGTGAAGCTGAAGCTGCTCCCCTTGCCGAACTCGCTTTTTACCCATATCCTGCCGCCGTGCAGCTCCACCAGCTGCCTGGTCAACGCTAGTCCCAGCCCGGTACCTTCGTACTGCTTGGTATAGACCGATTCCAGCTGGGTGAATGCATGGAAAAGCTTGGGAATATCTTCCGTCTTGATACCCATGCCGCTGTCAGCCACGGTGATCTCTATGAAATCGCCGTCTTTTATGGCGCTAACGTCCACATTCCCACCCTTGGGAGTGAATTTGACAGCGTTTGAGAGAAGGTTGAAGAGGATCTGTTTCATCTTCCTCTGGTCAGCCACAATGCTTATATCGGACTGAGGTGAGAGATCCAGATGAAGCTCGATCCCCCCTTTCAGAGCCTTTTCCTTGAGCATCATCAACGAAGCATCCAGTGATTCGCGAAGAGAAAATACGGCCCGATCAAGGTCCATTTTTCCCGACTCCACCTTCGAAAGGTCGAGGATATCGTTGATCAGGGAAAGCAGATGCTTGCCGCTGGTAAGAATATTGTTTACATACTCCAGCTGCTTCTCATTGAGCGGACCGAACATCTGGTCTTGCAGCACTTCGGAAAACCCGATCACCGAATTGAGCGGCGTACGCAGCTCGTGGCTCATGTTGGCCAGGAAGTCGGATTTCGCGAGGTTGGTGGTTTCAGCCATAAAGCGGGCATTCTCCAGCTCCACATTTTTTCCCTGGAGCACCAGATCCAGGCGTTTACGTTCGGTGATGTCGCGCGCAGCGGCAAACATCCCCTGCAGCCGCCTGTCCCGGTCATAGAAGGTGGTCGCATTATAGGAGACAACCGTTTCCTTGCCATCCCTGGCGCGCACCGTCAGTTCGTAGTCGGTGAGCTTTTCGTCTCTCATCACCAGTTTTATACTCATCTCGGCTCGCTCAGGATCGGTGAAATAGTTCTTGAACGGCGCACCGATCAGTTCATCACGCGTGCAACCGGTAAGCACCTCCATCTGCTTGTTGACATCCGTGATGATGCCGGAAGGATCGCTGGTCATGATCGCATCGATGTTGCATTCGAACAGGGAGCGGGTGTAGAATTGATGGTCGCGCAGCCGCTGACTGAGCTGCTTCTGCTCTGCCTCGATCTGCTTGCGCGCCGTGTTGTCGGTACCAATCAGCAGGTAGCCGATGATGGCGTCCTGCTCGTCGCGCAGTGCCGTGACAGAGACGACTGCCGGGAAACGGCTCCCGTCCTTGCGGATGTAGGTCAGCTCGTAGATGTCCTCGATGCCGCGCGAAGCCTTGAACACCAGCGCCTCGAAACCGGGCGTTATCGAGGTGCCAAGCTCAACACTGAGCGATTTGGCACGGGCGATAACTTCCTGAGGATCGGAGATGTCTGCCGGCGTGATCTTGTTCATCACCTCGGCGGCCGAGTAGCCCAGCATCCGCTCCGCGCCGACATTGAAGATCTGGATGACCCCCTTGGCGTCAGTGGCGATACTCGAAAAGTTGGCACTGTTGAAAATTGCGCTCTGAAGCGCCCCCGCCTTGAGCAGCGCCTCTTCCGCCTGCTTTCGGGCAGTGTTGTCGGTACCGATCAGCAGATAGCCGATGATGGCGTCCTGCTCGTCGCGCAACGCCGTGACCGAGACGACCGCCGGAAAGCGGCTCCCGTCCTTGCGGATGTAGGTCAGCTCGTAGATATCCTCGATACCGCGCGAGGCCTTGAATACCAGAGCCTCGAAACCGGGAGTTATCGAGGTGCCGAGTTCGAGGCTCAGCTCCTCGGCACGGGCGATAACTTCCTGCGGATCGGAAATTTCGGCCGGCGTGATCTTGTTCATCACTTCGGCGGCCATGTAGCCAAGCATCCGCTCCGCGCCTACGTTGAAGATCTGGATGACCCCCTTCGCGTCGGTGGCAATACTGGAAAAGTTGGCACTGTTGAAAATCGCGCTCTGTAGAGCTCCCGCCTTGAGCAGAGTCGCTTCGTTGCGGACTTCGGAGACGACTCCTTTCATATCAGCTGTTGCCAGTAACTGGATCTTCTCATTGTCGACTAGCATTGCAGACCCTTTATATTCAGCTATCGAGTACTTGTACCTTCACTCTTCAGAATTTTGCGGAGTGACAACCAAGACATGTGACACGGTCTACTCGATTGTCATCCTGTTCTTAACACCCTTAACGCCGTTTATGTCGTTAACGAGTTTGGTTACCAGATCCATTTCGGCTGAATTCCTGGCCTTGCCGCCAACCGTGACCACGCCACGCTTCGTCTTCACCTTGGTGTTAATGACACTCGTCGAACGATGATTCAACAACGTCATATTGACCTGGGCGGTAATGGAAGCGTCATCGATCTTTTCCCCGATTGTCCGGCGGGCCTTCCCGGGAGTTTTAGACACGGTCATCTCATTTACTACGTTTTTAACTCCTTCGACATCCTTGGCGAATTCAGTAGTCAGTTCCGTTTGCGCCAGGCTGGCTGCTTCGCCTCTCAGGGTAGCGATACCGTCCTTGACATCAACCTCGGTGGTGACAGCGCTCACGCTACGATGGAACAGCAGCGCGACTTTCACTTTATCCCGGAGCCACGCATCCGAGTTTGCGGTCGGGGGCGCACCTTTGACTTCAAGCCTGTTGTCCACACTCTTGACGCCCGGGAGGCCTGCTACGGTCTCCTGGGCCAATGATTTATGAAAGTTTTCGTTGACGATCCCTGTCAAGGTGACGGCGCCACCTTTGGACTGGATTTTGATATCATCAGCCTGAAGGTAGGTCTTGAATACATATGACTGCCTGGCAGATGATTCGATGCGGTTGTCCATGTTTGTGGTAGCATGTACCGGCACGCTGAAAAAAAACAGAGCGACCGCTGACATTATTATCGATACAAGATTTTTTGTTTTCACGGGCTTTCTCCATTAATTCAGATATGGCAGTTGAACACCGCCTGCATTCGTACCTCTGGCCTTTGACATCAACTCTTCCAACGTCCTGATTACGGAGGCTCCTCAGCCGAAGTCGTGAGAAAAGGAGTCCGGCGCATGACGCGCCGGACTCGCTCGCTACTTCCCTAAAACTTTTTTGAACTGTCCGATCTTTGCCTGAGCCTTGCCCGCTATTTTTTCCACGGTGCCTTCATCCTGCAATACCTTATTCTCGGTTAGTTTTCCGGCAGTCTCCTTTACCATACCCTTCACCTCGTGAAATGCTCCTTCCGCCTTATCCCTGACACTTGATTTCATATGAGTCTCCTTGTATCTGTTTTCCAGTTGGTAAAACGTTCCTTGCATCTGATTTATTTGCACATTTTTCATGGTGGTACCCTGTTAAGATTTCATCTCGCAATCAGGGGTTACTGAGGAAAATTTCTCCCAGAGGTGTATCACTTCCAACTGACACCATTTTCACCGGCGAAGAGTAGGGAGCAAAGCCATCGGCCAGCACGTGCAGCCGGTAAGTTCCGCCGGGGACAAAGGTGCTGATCGGGCCCACCCAGCGGTTGCCGGAGAGGTTGCTGAAGATGGTGCCGGAGGCTATGGGACCGGTGCTCCCCTGGGGAACCACCGAGACCGTCGCGCTGGACCAATCCCTGACCGTGGTCACAACCGTGCCCGACAGGGAGCCGAAGCTGGTCAGGGCGGTCGTCGGCTGGATGATACGGATGCCGGTAGGCTTCAGGTTGTAGTCGCCATTGCCTCGGGCCACTATGGCCGTGTTCGGGTCGAAATCGAGGAGAATGGAGCTGATAATTCCCGGTTTCACCTCGAAATGTCCGAGAACCTTAAGCCCGGATTGTTGCGCACTGGGGGTCGTGAGCGGAATCTTCACTGTTGGAGCCGTCTTCAGGGTGAGATAATTGACCGGAACGCTCCCCTGGCCGTTGGGGTTAGGCGCAAGGATGAGGCGCACCTGGTTGTAAGTACCGGCGGAGAGAGTAATACTGCCGAGAATCTCCTGCTGGAAGTGAAGCGTGAGGATATCCACGGCATGCGGAGTATCGTAGGTAACGATGACCGGCAGGCGGGAATCGTTGTCCGCTGCATCCTCCAGACCGGCCGGCACGACCCGCACTTCCTTGATGGTGACGAACACATTGGCAAACAAGTCACTCTGCTTGTCGGTCAGACCCACCTTTAGCGTACCAGGAGCTGCACCACCGCCACCGCTGCCACCGCCGCATCCTGGCAGCTGGGTCATCACCAGGGCCGTCAGTAAGCAGAGTGCCGCCAGACTAAAAACCTGGCATAGTTTACCGGGCGTAAGCGTTACTGCCTCTCCGGGTTTCCCTCTAGTAAATCTATATTTCATAAAACCTCCTTGAATTGACGATCAATTTCTTCACATAAATTTCAACAGAAAGCACAATAGTGCTCATTGCTCTGCCAGGGAGGAAATCGCAACTAACGTGCCAGAGAAGACCCCGGTGCTTTGAGAATGCAACAGCTTGATTTTAAAGGATGAAATGGAATGAGCGCTTGCGGGGTGAAATGAATGGCTTAAAGATAAACCGTCATGTTTGACGTAACTGCCATATATGATAGGTCACGCTGAGGGATGAGGGATTTTCTCAACATTCAACTCTCAGCTCTCAACAAGTTGTTTAGAGACTTCAGCCTGACAACTGATTTACTTCCTGGAGATGCCGTATTTCCGCATTCTTGCACGAAGAGTGCTGGCGTTCAGACCAAGGATTCCGGCTGCTCCGCCCTTCCCTTCAATGCGCCAACCGGTTTTCTGGAGAACCTGGAGGATGTGGTCCTGTTCCAGTTCGGCAAGGGCTTTGACGTCCCGCCTTGCCGGCTCCTCCGCCTTCGGGGACATGTCGAACCGATCCAGGACCTGAAGCGCGCTCCCCTGGCTGATTATTATTGCCCGCTCCATGACACTTTCAAGCTCCCGCACGTTGCCCGGCCAGTGGTATTCCTGAAGGAGATTCAGGGTATCCTTTGTCACGGTCGCTATCTTCTTGCCGATTTTCTTGTTGAATTTGGCGACAAAATGATTGACGAGCAGCGGGATGTCATCCTTGCGCTCCCTGAGTGGCGGCAGCGTGATCGGAAAAACATTGAGCCGGTAAAAAAGGTCTTCACGGAACCTGCCGTTTCGGACCTCCTCCGCAAGATTCCGGTTGGTGGCAGCGATGATCCGCAAATCGACCTTAATGGTGCGGGGGCTTCCCAATCGCTCGAACTCGCCGTCCTGAATGACCCGAAGCAGCTTGCCTTGCAGTTCCAACGGCATCTCGCCGATTTCGTCGAGGAATATGGTGCCGCCGTCCGCCAGCTCGAAGCGCCCGATCTGCCGGGCATCGGACCCGGTGAACGCCCCCCTTTCCCGGCCGAATAGTTCGCTTTCCACCAGGGTTGCCGGCAGTGTCGTGCAGTCAACCGTGATTAACGGCTTCCCCTTGCGAGGACTGCTGGTGTGGATGGCGCGTGCCACGACACCCTTGCCGGTGCCGGTCTCGCCAAGGAGAAGAACGGTCGCATTCATCGGCGCTACCTGTTCAACCTGGGAAAACACCCTTGAAAGTACAGTGCTCTTGCCAATGATCTCACCGAAGTTGTACCGCCCGTCAACCTCCTGATGCAGGTAGATGTTTTCGGCCTGGAGCCGGTCTTTCAAAAGTTTTATCTCCGCATAGGTACCCAGAAGTGATCCTTCCGCTTTCTTGCGTTCCTCCACTTCCTGCGTTAGCTGCATATTCGCCTTGAGCAGATCGCCGGTCCGCTCCTGAACCGTCTGCTCCAGCACCTTGTTGTAGCTATCGAGTTTTTTGTACAGCAATCGTACTTCCAGCATGCTGCGGATACGCGTCTTGACTTCAAGCAGGTCGAACGGTTTGCTGATGAAATCTTTCGCCCCGGCTTGTAAGGCGCGCAGCTTGTGGACCGGTTGGGCGGTTATCACGAGGACCGAAAGATAATCGTCCGTTTCGTCAGCCTTGAGCCCTTCCATTACCTGGAATCCATCAATGCCAGGCATCTGAAGGTCGAGCAGAATAAGGTCATAACGATTTTTGCGATGCAGCTCGCAGACTTCCATTGGATTCATCGTTGAGGAAACGCAACTGTAACCTGTGTCACTCAGTAATTGCTCAAGCAGAGTTACATAGGTTTCCTGATCGTCAACGACTAGGATGTTGGCGTTATGAATTTCATACTCGGTAATCATCATTTTTGATCCTTTATTGTAACCCAGGTGTTTAGACTGAAGGCTGAAGACTGTTAGGGAAACCAGTTTCTTACTTCAGCCTTCAGACTTCGGCCTATCAACCTGAAGTTTAGCAACTTTCAGTACTGCGTCCAGCGTATCCATGAACTCGTTGACCTTGATCGGCTTTGTAAGATACCGGAAGAATCCTGCTGCCAGGCCCTTCTCGATATCACGGTGCATTGCATTGGCGCTGAGCGCAACGACCGGGATGTGAGCAGTTGCCGGGTCTTCAGCCAGTATTCTCAGCGCTTCGATCCCGCTTATGCCGGGCAGATTTATGTCCATCAGAATGACATCCGGCAGGGAGGCACGCGCAATCGCTACGCCACTGATGCCGTCCTGCGCACTCAAGAAACGGATATCGGGTCGGCGTGCAATGAGATCCGCCACCAGCATCAGATTCGCCGGATTATCTTCGACGTAGAGCAGGGTCTGCAACTTCGCCTGTCCACCGGCTCGCGCCTCGTCGTGAGCTGCGGGTTCGGCTGCCTGTGTGACAGCTTGCGGCGCAGTCGTCAGGCTCAGTTCGATCCAGAACACGCTTCCTTGGCCGACTGTGCTTTCCGCTCCGATTGTGCCCCCCATCAAGCCCACCAGCCGCTTGCATACCACCAGGCCGATACCGGTACCTTCTTCGACGCTCGTTTGTCCAAGACGGTTGAACGGTTGGAAAAGCTGTGAAAGCTGTTCCCGAGCAAGCCCCACGCCGGTGTCTCGGACGCTGATACGAACCGCATCCGGATGGCTAAGGGTACATTCCACGGTAACCGTTCCATCCACCTTGTTGTATTTTATCGCATTGGAAAGAAGGTTGATGAAAACCTGCTTCACCCTTGTCCGGTCGGCGTGGATAAAGAAGGGAGTCTCGAAACGGGTAAAGACCATTCCGATGCCGCGCTTTTGCGCCTGCGGCTCTACCATGGCCTCGCATTCGTGCAGCACTTCGGCCAGGGATACCGGCTCCAGTGACAGTGACAGCTTCCCGGACTCGATCAGCGCCAGGTCGAGGATTTCGTTGATCAACTCCAGCAAGTACCACCCTGCCTTGAGAATCTGATCAATGCTTCGCTTCTGGGCAGGGGTCGGCTGAGGCGAGCCGGATTCCATGAGTTGGGCAAACCCGAGGATCGCGCCCAGCGGCGTGCGCAGCTCATGGCTCATGCTGGAAAGGAATTCGGATTTCGAGAGGTTGGCTTTTTCCGCCACCAGCTTTGCGCTCTCCAGCTCGGTGTTCTTATCCTGAAGGACCTGATCGAGACGCGACCTCTCTGCTTCGACAAGCTTGCGCTCTGTGACGTCTTCCATGGCCAGAAGGATAATGTGGGAACCGATATTTTTTCGTAAAATCTGCCGGGCGTTGAGCAGAATAATCTTGCGGCCGACACCCGGGAAAACATGATCGACTTCATAGCCATTGAACGCGGTATCATTGGGGAGAATCTCCTCAAAGAGAACCCTAAGTCTGGGAATGTCCCATTGCCGGTT
>DATNCC010000278.1:0-3855 GCA_035571735.1 Dongiaceae bacterium
GATGGTGATCCTGGTAGTGCCGACACCGTTGGTCGAGGTCATGGAATCCACCCCGGCAATGGTAGAGAGCTGGTTTTCCAGCGGGGTGGCCACAGCAGCTGCCATGGTGTCCGGATTTGCGCCGGGCAGGTTGGCGTTCACCTGGATGGTCGGGAAATCGACGTTTGGGAGATCGTTCACCGGCAGGAGGCGATAGGACACCACCCCGAAGATGAAAATCGCGATCATGATCAGGGAGGTCATGATCGGCCTGCGGATGAAGATGTCAGCTATGTTCATGGGTATTTATCCGTTTGCTGCTCTTGAGCCCAATCGTAATGCGACAAAATGAGGTGAAATTTAACAGAAGGCTTCTGCCAAATTCCGATAACAGTCAATTGGTCAGTCAGTGTCTACCTTCACTCATCAACAAGCATATCGTCCACCAAATCCTCAACTACCGAGTGGAATTGCAAAGCGAACCATTTTTTGAAGGTCCTCAGATCCCTTTTCTGCGGCCAATCATCCTCTCTCGTCCACCAGCCTGCAAGTTGATCCTCAAAGATCATGTCGTAGAACTTCTTGAAAACCCTGTCTCTTTGCAGGTCATCTTCAAACTCGGGAATCAGATAAGCAGTACAGTCCTCGTTGATTTCCTCTAGTGTAACATCACACGGGTCAGGTAGTGATTGCAGCCATTCCCGAAAAGGTTCCTTGGCCAGGGCGATTACAAGTCCGCGATTCACCATTTTCCTTCCTCCCGCGTATTTTCAAAAAAACTAACTGCCGTCGTTTATGGCTTCCCCAAATAAAGATTAAATCAAGACATGCAGGGCATTTACAACGAAAAGCTGAGCCGGAGCGGCCCAGCGGGCCGCGATCGGCTCTAGCGCCTTGTTAAACGATCTTTTTATTTTGTTCCGCCAGTGTAGTTGAAAATTATTACTTAAGCATTCTGCCTTACAGAATTTGTTTTAAAAAGTTTAATTATTACCCAAACAAATGCGATTGAATGAATTACTTTAGCTATGTTCGTTAGAATTATACGCGGACTTCCGTATGCAGGTATGACAACTTCTTGAATTACTAATAATATGCAAAACACTATATACGAAAATAAAATGAATATTGATACGCCTTTTGATTCCTTCCATAGACGAATTGTTGCTATAACAATAAATATTAATCCCAATGTTCCCGATATTAGTATTAAGGCAGGTGGAAATCTTAAATTTCCATCAAGATCAGTAGCAGATGCTACAACGGCTAGTGTGTAAGCGCCTATACCCAAGAGAGCGAGTATTTTGTTTGTCACAATCTTCGCGCATATGGACGGGTTGGAAGTTATACTCTGTTCATCAAAAGAATGCAGTTTTGCAATTTCAGCAATCGCCAAAGCCATCTTCATGCGTTCGCCAGAATCATTGACCGTTTGAATGTCGGCAGACGCCCCAATCTCAGAACCACTGGCATAAAGCACTTCCGATGCCAGCTTGTCACTATGAAGAAGGCTTGTTGCTTTTTCAAATAATTCTATCGACAATTGCATTTTGTCCTTACACAATTGCAATGCGTCATGCTCTTCATCTTGATAGGCGGTAGTAATCCTATCTATCCTATCTATCCATGAAAGCCAAAGATGAAAATCAACAGCGCTTGACCTACTTGGTGACTCCTGGTAGATAATTATTCGTTGAGACGCCAGCAAAAGCAAACCCTCTTCTGCCATAGAAGTATCTGTATCTGGTGGACGCAATACAACACTAATAACACCGGCATGCAAATGCGTCGAAGATGGTAGACCTGTCCAATCATTGCGTTCAGCAAAAGAACGGACCGATTCAATCTTGTTAGTCTGCAACACGTTATCGGGCAGAATAATACCAAATTGAGGCATTGTATTTTCTCCTATTTAACTACCTGTTGAGCAGTTCACGTGCGCGCACGTGAACTGGTGATTTACCCAAATGGAACATTAATCCTCTGGATTATTCGAAGAAAACCATCCTCAACATCTATCTCAAAAAACTCGTGTAAACCTGGACACTTCCTGAACCTCCCCAATCTTCATTCCATTTTCATCGCTATGACCGCGCAAATACCAACAGGATTGGAAATCCGGGACACTCCCCGGATTTCCAGGTCAGTTCTTCTTTCCAAGTTGTTTTCTCCGAACTTTACACCGAACTTTTCTCCGAACCTGCCAGAAATGTTGAATGATGTCTCCTGACAGACATTTTCTACCCTTCCACAATCTCCCAATGCCCACCCTTATCCGGCCCAACACGCTTTAAAACCCCATGCTTCCTCAACCTGTCCAAATGATACTTGATACCATCCGCAGTAATGCCAATTTCTGCTGCCAGCTCAACCCGGCTAATTTGGGGATTACTGACGATCAGTTCAAGAATTTTCTGGGTAGTTTTCTGGGTAGTTTTCTGGGTAGTTTTCTCCGAAGTTTTCTCCGAAGTTTCCGTTTTGTCTTCGGTGGAAACAGCCTCAACATATTTCCGCCTGAACGTGGCAACAAACTGAACTGTGCCGATCTCCTCGAACTCGGTCTGCGGCTCCCGTTCCAGAATCATCTTGATGCCACGGCCCCATTTTTCAATCCGGTGACTTCGCTGGAACAACTCCGCCAGCAGTTCATTCCGCCGGGCTGAAACCATCTTCTTCCTGATATCCGAAACGGTCAGCCCACCATAGAGCAAGCCGGGACTCCTGATCTCCACCCGGTCCTTGAAAATGGCGATATTGACTGAATCGTATTCCCGGTAATCACGGTGACAGAAGGCGTTGATGATCGCTTCACGAAACGCTTCAGGGTCAATCTCGGGAACATCCACCCGTAACATCCCTTCCAGCCGCATCCCGATGTTGATATGCTCCAGGATGTATTCCTCGGCCTTATCAATCAGGGCAAAGACATCACCATAGAAGTCCTTCATGTCCAGAGTAACCGTGGTATCAAGGGTTCCGAACATGGCACAGCGCAGCCTGGCATTAGGGAAGAATTTTTCCGGCTTGCGGGCAAAGCAGATGACGGCGGCATTCAGCAGCCTGCCGTCTTTAACCAGATTCAGTTTTTCGAGGGAGTTTGGTATGGAATCGAATTTGAGGCCGCAGAGTTTCAAGAATGACTTCAGTTTGCCCGGCCCGATATCGTCAACGGTGGCCTTGTCGCAGACTTCCGTATCCCAACGGAGCCGTTCGCGGTTCTTTGCCAGGATCAGATTTTCCAGTTCCCGAGCGCTGAGCTGCCGGTCTTCATCGCCAACCCGGATATATGCACGACCATAAGCATAGTAAGGGCAGTCCTTCCCTTCTGCCAGCACCTTGACGCACTGCCTGGAATCAATCGAGACCTGTTCGACAACCGGATAGATCCTGGGTTCGATGTGGTCGGCAATCGCCTTGGAAATATCGCGGACCGTTTTGTCGGAAACCTGCTGGCCGACTACCGTGCCGTCGTTCCTGATGCCGAACCAGACTTCACCTCGCTGGTGCTTGTTCAGCATGGCAACAATGGAGAGCACCGCCTCTTTTAGTTCTGAGGTGGATTTCTTCAGTTCAATGGTTTCGGTTTCCTGAATATTCATGTTTTATGCTCACTTCTTCTTGCTCTCTGCCGGCAGCTTCTCTACAGATTGCTTTTCAGCCGCTTGCTTCTCTTTCGCTTCAACAACCGCCCCCGGTGTCAGCCGCAGCTGACCATCGACCACCACGGTCTCACCGACTGCCAGCCCTTTCTCGATGACCGCCTCCTCCCCTGCCGCAGCAGATGTTACCGGCCGCAGCTCCACCGTTTTATCCTGCTTCACGACATATACGAACTCGCCCTGCTGGCTGGTCTGGATAGCCTGGGTCGGTATGACC
>DATNCC010000279.1:0-15231 GCA_035571735.1 Dongiaceae bacterium
GAAAAGCTACCAGTACAGGGAGAACCGCTACTATTTTGCGACCGTGGGTGCCATTACTGCGACGGGAATAGCGCCACCCGCCGTTCCGGGCGCAATTTCCTCTACGGTTACTACAGCTGCTGCAGTTCCCCAGACGAGCGGTGGTGGCGCGGCCGACTCCTATTCCAGTACCAATGTCCAGGAAAAGGGGGTGGACGAGGGGGATCTGGTGAAGACTGACGGAAGTTTCATCTACCTGGCCCGGGGCAGCCGCTTTCTGGTCCTGAAGCGGCAGCAGCAGGGTGAGCCTGCGGCGGTTGTCAGCAACTTCGACCTCCAGGAACCGATCAAAGAACTGCACTTGTCCGGAAGCAAGGTCACCATTATTACCGCGCCATACAACGCCGTTACGATGATACTTCCAGTCGGTACATCCGGCGGGACGACAATTGCGGCAAAAAGGGCCGCTGCAGCGGCAAATTCCGTGATGCCCTGGGTTGCCACAACAAGGGTGTATAACTATGACGTTTCCACCCCGGCCGCACCGGCATTGTCGTCCCGATTCGATTTTCCCGGTTCCCTCCAGGGGAGCAGGAGGATCAACGATACCATCTATCTGATCACAAATTATCACATCGATCTTTCCTCTCCGGTTTCCGCCTGGGACTATCTTCCGGCGGGGAACTACGGCATTGATGCCTACAATCAGGCCAGCGTCATGGCTGCGGCGGAAAACCTGCGGCGCATCGACGCCCTGACTCTTGCCGGGATGATTCCATCATACAGCCGGACCATCTATAGCGGCGGGGTCGCTGGAGCGGCCAGCGTCATTCCCGTGGTGGCAAGCGGTGATATCTACGTTCCCGAGTCCGGTAACGGTACCGATCTCTCCCTGGTCATTGCTCTCGACGGCGCCGCTGCAGAACCGGTCGTGGCAAGCAGCGGGGTGATCAGTTCCTGGTGCCGGATTTACATGACCCCGGAGAGCCTCTATCTGGCTTCCACCAACAACTGGGCCTGGATCGAGCCGGTTCAGGGGATAGCTCAGCCTGTCGCCAATCCCGAACCCTGGACCGCCCTGCACAAGTTTGCCCTTGCCAACGGGGTTGGCACGCCGCTCTATAAAGGAAGCGGCGTGGTGACCGGATGGCTCAACGACCAGTTCAGCATGGGGGAATATGGCGGCTTTCTCCGGATCGGCACAACCCGCGGCGGGTGGTGGGGGGAGGGGATCAGCAACCGCCTCGCAGTTCTGGCCGAGCAGGACGGGGCTCTCGTCGAAAGGGGGCGTATCGAGGGGCTGGCCCAGGGAGAGAAGATTTACACCATGCGCTTCGACCGGGACAGGGGATACATGGTAACTTTTCGCCAGACCGACCCGCTGTTTACCTTTGACCTGAGTGATCCCCTGAATCCAAGGAAGGTGGGGGAACTCAAGGTGAACGGCTTCGCCACTTATATCCACCTTATTGGGCTGGACAACAACAGGCTTCTCACCGTGGGGCGTTCGGCCGATGCCAACGGGCGCGTAACCGGCAACAAGCTCCAGCTGTTCGATGTATCGAACCTGGCAACTCCTGCTTTACTGGGAGAGTTTGAGCTGGGTGACGGGTGGTCTTCGGCACTTTACGATTACCATGCTTTTCTCTTCTATGAGCCGGCGGGAATTCTTGCCATACCATACTTCAGCTACGGCGGCATCTCCGGGCTCTACAGCTCGGGGCTCAGGGTCTTCAGAGTCAGCGAAAGCGGTATTTCCCAGCAGGGGACGATCCCGGCCCAGGTGTTAAGCAGCGGCTACGGATCTTATGCCGACACGGTGGACCGTTCCGTGATCATCGGCGTGGATATCTATGCCATCGCCCACAGGTCGGTAACCGTGGCGGGCATTGACCAGTTGGACATCAAGAACGTGGTTGCGCTGCCGGAAGGGTATGGCTACTATGCATTGGCCGGGCAGGGCGGAACCATGCCGGCTCCATGATATAAAGGGGGGATGCCCCCGGACTGTTTCTTACTGCGAGGCCACGATAACCATACCTGAGAGGTACATATGAAGATTGATGTGAAATCCGCCGACCCGCTTAAACATGTCACGCCCGCCCTGATCATCGGCTGCTGGGAGAATGACGGTGACCGGCTGTTCACCGCCTGCGATGCCGCTCTGGACGGTTGTCTTGCCAGGCTGGCCGCTACCCGCGAGTTCAGCGGCAAGGTCAACACGACCCGCCTGCTGCATACCCTGGGGAGGCTGCCGGCCGAGCGGCTGTTGCTGGTGGGACTTGGCAAGCGGGCCGAACTGGACGACGAGCGGCTCCGCCAGGCTGCAGGAAATGCCGTACAGGCACTGCGCTCCGCCCGGGTGGCCTCATTCGCTACCGCTCTGCACCTGGCGGCAGGGACGGAAACCGCGCTGGAAGCGATCTGCGAAGGAGCCTTGCTTGGCTGCTACAGCTTCGACCAATACAAGACCAAAGACAAGGAGGAGCGCTTCAGCTTCGAAAATATGACCCTGCTGCTTCCGAAGGATGGCAACAGGAAGGAGGCGGGTGCGAGGGTTGAACGCACGGCGGCGGTTTACCGGGGAGTGCGGCTGGCCCGCGACCTCGTGTCGCAGCCCGGCAACATCGCCACTCCGGCATTTCTGTCCGAAACGGCACGGGATCTGTCGGTGCGTCATAACCTGGAGTGCCGGGTCTACGAATTTGAAGAGCTTGAGAAGTTGGGAATGAATGCCCTGCTGGCGGTGGGAAGAGGCTCGGCCGAGGCGGCGCGGCTGATCGTGCTGGAATACCGCGGGAGTGGGGACGGGAAGCGCCCGGTTGTGCTGGTGGGTAAGGGGATTACCTTCGATTCGGGCGGTATCTCCATCAAGCCGGGCGCCGGGATGGAGGAGATGAAGACCGACATGGCCGGCGGCGCGGCGGTACTGGGGGCCATGCAGGCGGCCGCAGAACTGGGGCTGCCGCTCAACCTGGTGGGGATCATTCCAACTGCCGAGAACATGCCGGACGGCAAGGCTTACAAGCCGGGTGACGTGGTGACGTCGCTGTCCGGTACCACCATCGAAATCACCAATACCGATGCCGAGGGGCGTCTGATCCTGTGCGACGCCCTGCATTTCGCCCGGAAGTACAAGCCGGCGGTTATGATCGACCTTGCCACCCTGACCGGAGCCTGCGTTGTCGCCCTGGGGCATGAGGCCAGCGGCCTGATGGGCAATGACCGGAGGCTGGTGGATGCCCTGAAGCGGGCCGGAGAGCGCTGCGGAGAGCGGGTCTGGGAGCTGCCGCTGTGGGACGGCTACGGAGAGGTCATGAAGAGCGATATCGCCGATCTGAAGAACGCCGGGAGCCGCGACGGCGGCAGTATTACCGCCGGCTGGTTCCTGAAACAGTTTGTCGGCAGCGCACGCTGGGCCCATCTGGATATTGCCGGTACCGCCTGGTGCGACAAGGCACGGCCCTGCTGTCCCAAGGGGGCCAGCGGAGTAGGAGTGCGGTTGTTGATCGAATACCTGCGGGGGAAGTAAGAGTCTGATACCGGGCTGCCGTACGGTATGTTCCGAGGTGATGCGCCGTTATTTCCTTCAAGCCATATTTATTTCGGTGTTTTTTCGTTTCTGACCAGACTGTCCAGGACCGCGGTGATTTCGGCAACTCCGTACGGCTTGAGCACTGCGGCACAAAAACCGTAGCTCTGGTAGTCGGATATGATCGGGTCATTTGAGTAGCCGCTGGAGACGACCAGCTGTGCCAGAGGGTCGATGTCAAGAATTGCCCGGGCCGTTTCCCGGCCGCCCATGCCGCCCGGAATGGTCAGGTCCATGATAACTGCCGAAAATGGCTCTCCGGTCTCCCAAGAAGCCTTGTACAGCGACACTGCAGCCGCACCGTCCGCACAGGTAGACACCCGGTAGCCCAACTCTTCCAGCATGGCGGCCGACAGATCCCGAATCATCTCCTCATCGTCCATAACCAGCAGCGAGGTTCCTGCTCCAGCGTCGAGAGTTTCGGATTCCGGCTCCTCCAGGTGAGGTATTTCAGCTGCCGCCCCATTTCTGCTGGCGGGCAACAGTATCTCAAATGTAGTTCCCTTGCCTACGGCAGAGTGAACGGAGATGTGTCCGCCATGCTTGCTGATGATCGACTGGACCGAGGCCAGTCCCAGCCCGCTTCCGCCGGACTTAGTGGTGAAATAGGGGTCGAAAATGTTCTTCAGGATTTCTTCCGGCATGCCGCACCCTTCATCGGTGAAGGTAAACCTGACGTATTCTCCAGCCGAAAGTGCATACAGGTTATAATTATTCGTGAAAGTGGCGTTGGATGCCCGGATAGAGATCGTGCCGCCATCCGGCATGGCCTGAAGAGCATTTATGATTAAATTGTTGAAGGCCTGGCTGATCTGGCCGGAATCGGCTTTGATGTTGCGCAGACCTTCGGTGATTTCTACCCGGCTCTGCACATTGGAGCCGCGCAACACGAGTGACAACGATTCTTCGATGAGCTGACGGGGCGAACAGGAGTGGGTAACCGGTTGCCCACCCTTGGCAAACGTCAGCAGCTGGTGCGCCAGTTCAGCCGCCCGTTTTGCCGCTTTTTTCGCCTGAAGCAGTGGCGTGTTTGCCTTGTGATCCTGTCCGATGAACAAGCTGGCATATGATATGTTGCCCAGGATTGCGGTCAGGATATTGTTGAAGTCATGGGCGATTCCTCCGGCAAGTACGCCGATGGATTCAAGCTTCTGTTTCTTTAGCAGCTCTTCCTGCTGATTCTCCCGTTCAGTGATATCGGTGAATATGACCAGGGTGCGATTCAAAGACGTCCGGGTATTGATAATCACTTGACGGACCGAGCCATCCTTGCAGGTGACCTTGACATCACGGGGCGGCACCGGCGTACCGTGTGTAAGGCATTCGGCAATATGAGCTTTCCACAGCGAGACAACTTCCTGGCGATAGTCCGGGTTTGGGTAGGCCTTGAGAAACCATTCTTCAACTGTAGGAATTTCAGCGAGCACGTAGCCGAATCTCTCGACAAAATTCCGGTTCAGGTATTTGATTGCTCCGTTGTTATCGTCCCACGCAACTCCGACCGGCATCAGCTCCATGAGTGAGCGCAGTTCCTCCTCGCTGGCTGCGATCCGGCTGCTGGACTCGCTCAGACGGTAGATATAGCGTCCGATCAGCCAATAGAGCAGGGCAGCGGTGGTGATGATGAACAGCAGTCCCTTGTAAGTGGCAATTCGGGTAATGATATCAGGGTCGCGCACCAGAAAACCCAAAACGGAATCGGACAGGTAGATCCAAAGGGCACCGAAAAGTGAATATACCGCAACGATCTTTTTGACGATGCGTTGGTCTCCCCGGTTGAAATTGAATGTCATAGCGTCTCCGAAAAACAGCGGTGTTGTTTGAATGCTGAAATAAATACAATGTTGACTTATGAAATTCTACACGAAAACAAAATTTCTGCGGAATTAATCGCTATGAGTGGTGGCCATGGGGTGGGAAAAAAGGGCAATTCCTTTGAAACGAAAGAAGGGTTTGCAGAATAATCTGCAAACCCATTTAGTTTGCTTTCTGGAGTACATCCTCAAAGTTGATCCATTCCCACCTCATTGCTTGTTAGACTTATCGTCAAGGGCTAAACAACCCTGTTGAAGATACATGGACTTGGATTCCGTTTCAACTACCCAGAATAAGCCATCTTGACCGAGTACAATCGTAACCGGAACATCAAGAGACATCGCATATATTTGAGCCACTGAATAGAATTGGAACTTTGCATAGTACATGAGCTTTGTAACTCCATTTCTACCCTGTGAACAGGCTGGCAATTTCTGAGATATTTCACAAAGCATAAGGCGTACCAAAGCACACATCCTATAAATAACAGCAAGATAGATAATAGGTAGACATTTGAGAGTGACAAAAATTGGTCGATACAGGAGCAAATATTAGACATGTTTTTTATAAGGGAATTAATTTCCACTCAAGGCTACCATTCAACTCCTCTGAGGCTCCTCAAGATCATTTTGCATGTGCTGCTGTTCTCTGGAGTCTTAAAGCCTCTCTGACCCTGAGTAATCTATCTGGTGAGGAGAGCCAAAGAGAACTAAGGAAATGAGGGTAGAGGACAATAAAAAAGCACCACAATCTCAATAGGATAGGGTGCTGTTCTATAGTTTGTCTGGTAGCGGAGGCCGGACTCGAACCGGCATGAGGTTGCCCTCGGCAGATTTTGAGTCTGCTGTGTCTACCATTTCACCACTCCGCCAGAGCTGCTACTTATAATTCAGACGAAATCATACGTCAAGAATTATTGCCGCGTAATGCCGAATCAGATGGAATTGAAAATTTCGGGTCCATCAAAAAAATAAAAGCCGGCACTTTTCACGGGCCGGCTGCATTTCGTTTATATGAAACAGAAAATAGTTTATCCGCCCAGATATTTGGTCAACTTTTCAGCCAGGGTAGTCGGATGCAGAAGCCGGCCTGGAATTTTTTCACCTCCGAGAAAGTCCTTTGACCACGCCTGCCGCTTTGTCCACGACATCAATTTTTCCCAGCCGGTCCATGTTGAAAAATCAACGCCGTGAATGTTGGTGATTTGTTCCAGGAAGGTTTGTTCAAATCCCGTCATGGCTGCTCCAAATGAAGCGTGACTGGTCCGCGATTGTTTTAACTTCCTCGCTGATACTCTGACAGAAACCTTGCCTTGTACTCCGGATACTTCCCCTCTCCGATTGCGAAACGAATCTCGGCCATCATCGCAAGATAGAAATGGACATTATGAATAGCTGCCAGAACCGCCGAGAGAACTTCATTGGAGACAAAGAGGTGGTGAAGGTAGGCTCTGGTGAAATTTTGGCAGGTATAACAGCTGCAGCTCGGATCGATCGGGAAGAAATCCCGCTTGTAGTTTTTGTTGGTCACCCTGATTCTGCCGCGACGGGTAAAAAGTGTGGCGCTTCGGGCATAGCGGGTCGGAATGACGCAGTCAAACATATCGATGCCGCGTTCGACACTTTCAAGAATGTCCTCGGGCAGGCCGACACCCATCAGATAGCGCGGTTTGTCTTCCGGAAGGTGAGGGGTGGTAAATCCGACAATTTTTTTCAGGAGTTCCAGTCCTTCTCCTACGCTGACCCCTCCGATTGCATAGCCCGGCAGGTCGAGCTTGCGCATTTCTTTAGCACACATCTCCCGCAGATCCTCAAACACACTTCCTTGAACGATGCCGAACAGGGCCTGGCCGTTATCGGTCATGGCATTCCGGCATTCCTTCAGCCAGCGGATGGTCTTCAGGGTAGATTTTTCGGCATAGGATTTGTCGCACGGGTAGGGGATGCATTCGTCAAAGGCCATGATGATGTCGGCACCCAGATCCTGCTGGATACGGATTGCAGAAGCCGGATCGAGATATATTTCGGCACCTGTGATCTCATGTTTGAAGAAGACGCCATCCTCGGTGATGCGCTTGTTCGGAAGGGAGAATACCTGAAACCCGCCTGAGTCCGTCAGGATCGGTTTATCCCACGCCATAAACTTGTGCAGACCGCCGGCTTTTTTTACCAGCCCTTCTCCAGGCTGCAGATGCAGGTGATATGTATTTGAAAGGATAATCTGGGAACCGGTCTCTCTTATTTGTGCCGGCGTAAGAGGTTTCATGGCGCCGTGAGTTGCCACCGGCATAAAAATCGGGGTCTGGATGTCGCCGCGAGCTGTGCTGACAATTCCGAGGCGTGCCGAACAATGGGGGTCTTGTTTAAGAAGCGTAAATTTCATGAAATCTCCAAAACTCCGATTCAATTATCTTTCCAGAGTTTGTTTTGTAATGTCTTACTAACAGAATGGACTTTAAAATGCAATTTGCGAGTATTCCTGCTTGACACTACAGGCGTATGAGAAATCTGAGTATTCTGTCTAAAGCGGTGTAAGGTCAGCTCTTGTGGCGTTTTCCTTCATTGTGATATTCTTAGATGGGAGGAGCTTCAAGTGATATCTCTTAAAACTTTGATTATTACTGCGTCACTTGCTTCACTTCAACATACTGAATGGTATAGGGGGGATGAACGCTGTCCACCTCCAAAGGATGATGGAACCTATTCATCGCCATACCATGCTTTAGACCACCCTCATGACTACCCTACCTTTACCGGAGCGAATAAACCTGGATGGTCTTGCTCTTACCAAAGAGAGGATGGTGTCATAATCCAGTATGGTGACGGAAGGACTCCACAGGAACAATGGAAAGACTTATGGGAGGATAACAGAAAAGACAGGAAGTTCAGAAATCCTCTTTCCATCGGGAGTGGTTTTGCGAATAACCATGCGAATAGCCAGCTGCCTCCGATGCAAAATTCGAAAAAAATCCATGACGGCTTACGACGAGAGATCAATCAGCCTTGATGTCGCTGATTTGACTGCCTTCAATTCAGTTGTTGCATTTTTATTTGAGAAGAGTAGACTGAAATCAGGAAGTAGCAGGAAGACAAAGTACCTAATATAAGAACTAAAAAAGCTTATAAGTGGGAAGGTCAAATGCCACTTCCTTTTTTTTTAGCCCTCGGATTATTCTGAGGGTTTTTTTATTTTTTCCTGCCAAATAGGCCTGGTGGCCACTACGCCTTGATTTTCCTCAACGAGTAGTTTCAGTTGGACCGAAAACCAACTGTAAAACCGATTGAAAATGCAGAGGCCCATAAAAAAAGGCATAAGTTTACAATAGAAAATAAAGCATAAGATGTCAATATTGACATCTTATGCTTGTAGTTTCATCAACTGTGGTCAGTACCGGGTTAAAATACGATCTGTATACACAAAAAGGTTGCAATTTATTATAACGATGTTTAGTATCACCGCGGTTCAATCGAGAATATTACATTGAGTGCGCCACCAACTCTGATCGACGCATCCACATAAAACTCATCAAGGAGGTTTACGAATGAAAGTTGTCTCCAGATTTTGTTGGCGCGGTCCCCCGATGCACTGTTTGACCACACTCCAGGAGTCCTCGCCGTATCAGCAAAATTCACTTTGCAAAGAATAAACTAACTAAAAAGGAAGGAATGCCATGCAATTCATCTCGTCATCCATCGGCAGAAAGATCCTGATGGCGATCACAGGCCAGGCCATGGTTCTGTTCGCTGTCGTCCATCTGCTCGGTAACAGTTCCATCTTCGGGTGGCTCAATGGCGGTATCAACGCCTATGCCGAACACCTCCACAGCATGCCGCTGCCCATAATCATCGGTTTCCGCCTGGCCTTGCTGGCCATGGTCTGCATTCACATCTGGTTTGGAATCCAGCTGACCATCGAAAACCGCGGTGGACGTCCCCAGCAGTACGCGGTCAAGTCTGTCCAGAAAGCAACCTTTGCCAGTGAAAACATGATCTGGACCGGATCTCTTATCGGTCTTTTCATTCTATATCATCTGGCACATTTTACATTCCAGGTAATATATCCGGAAACCGCCGCTCTAAAGCATCTTGTGCCACTGCACAATGAGATGGTTCCCAATGTGCTGGGAATGGTAGTCTCCGGTTTCAAGAATTTCTTTGTGTCATTCATATACGCCGGCGCGATGGTCGTTCTGTTTCTGCACCTCTCTCATGGCATCCAGAGCTTTTTCCAAACCATGGGTTGGAGCTGCGACAAATCTCAGCCGGTTATTGTTAAACTCGGCTCGCTGGTCGCTCTCGTTCTTTTCCTGGGTTATGTTACTATCCCGCTGACAATATTTGCCGGCATTCTGAAAGGTTAAGGGGGTTATTGTGATACTTGATGGAAAATGTCCAACCGGACCTATTGAACAAACCTGGGACAAACACCGCTTCGATCTGAAGCTGGTCAATCCCGCGAATAAGCGCAAATATAACGTGATCGTCGTCGGTACCGGCCTTGCCGGTGGCGCTGCCGCTGCGTCTCTCGGCGAACTTGGCTACAACGTCCAGGCTTTCTGCTATCAGGACAGCCCTCGCCGCGCTCACTCCATCGCCGCACAGGGCGGCATCAATGCCGCCAAGAACTATCCGAATGACGGCGATTCGATCTATCGTCTGTTCTACGACACCATCAAAGGGGGCGACTTCCGTGCCCGCGAGGCTGACGTATGGCGTCTTGCCCAGGTGTCCAACAACATCATCGACCAGTGCGTCGCACAGGGTGTGCCTTTTGCCCGCGACTACGCCGGCTACCTTGACAACCGCTCCTTCGGCGGCGCCCAGGTTTCCCGTACGTTCTTCGCGCGTGGCCAGACCGGCCAGCAGCTCCTGCTGGGCGCTTACTCAGCTCTTTCCCGCCAGATCAAGGCCGGCACGGTCAAGATGTATGACCGTCGCGAAATGCTAGATCTGGTTGTCGTCGACGGCGTGGCGCGCGGCATCACGGTGCGCAACCTGGTAACCGGCGAGATGGAGAGTTATGCTGCCGACGCCGTCTGCCTTTGCACCGGCGGGTACGTCAACGTTTTCTATCTCTCCACCAACGCCATGGGGTGCTCGGTTACGGCCAACTGGAAAGCCCACAAAAAAGGCGCTTTCTTTGCCAACCCCTGCTACACCCAGATTCACCCGACCTGCATCCCGCAGGCAGGCGACTACCAGTCCAAGCTGACCCTGATGTCCGAGTCGCTCAGGAACGACGGTCGCGTATGGGTTCCAAAGAAGAAGGAAGATTGCGGCAAACATCCTAATGAGATCGCTGAAGATGACCGTGATTATTATCTGGAGCGCAAGTATCCCTCCTACGGAAACCTGGCACCACGTGATATCGCTTCCCGTGCCGCCAAGGAGCAGTGCGATGACGGTCGCGGCGTCGGTCCCGGTGGGCGTGGTGTATACCTGGATTTTGCCGACTCGATCAAGCGGCTTGGTGAAGATACCATCCGTGAACGTTACGGCAACCTGTTCGAGATGTATGAGAAAATCACCGACGAGAACGGCTACAAGCGCCCGATGCGCATGTATCCGGCCCCGCATTACTCCATGGGTGGTCTATGGGTTGACTACAACCTGATGAGCAACATCCCCGGCCTGTTTGTACTGGGCGAGGCCAACTTCTCCGTACACGGCGCCAACCGCCTTGGAGCTTCGGCGCTCATGCAGGGTCTTGCAGACGGTTATTTTGTTATCCCCTACACAATCGGCGGCTACCTGGCTACGGTTAAGCCGGGTCAGGTCAAGGCAGACCACGCCGAGTTCAAAAAGTCTGCCGAGGATGTCAAGGCGGAGCAGAATAAATACCTCTCCATCAACGGTAAAAAGACCGTGTTCGAGTTCATGCGTGAAGTCGGCGGCTTGATGTGGGAAAACTGCGGTATGGCCCGTACCAAGGAATCTCTGGAGACAAACCTCAAGAAAATTCCCGCCCTGCGCGAAGAATTCTGGAAGAATGTCAAGGTTACCGGCAGCGGTGCAGAACTCAACCAGCAGCTGGAAAATGCCGGCCGTACCGCCGACTTCCTCGAGTTCAGCGAACTGCTTTGCCGTGACGCCCTGCATCGCAACGAGTCCTGCGGCGGCCATTTCCGCACCGAATATCAGGATGCTGGTGAGGCGCAGCGTGACGATGTTAACTTCTGCTACGTTGGCGCCTGGGAGTACAAGGGTGTCGGCAAGGAGCCGGAACTGCATAAAGAACCGTTGAAGTTTGATAATGTACATCTCGCCGTAAGGAGCTACAAATAATGAGCGATCACAAGACCATGACATTGACACTGATCGTGTGGCGCCAGAAAAAAGCCAACGATCCCGGAAAATTCGAGACCTATACCGCAAAAAACATCACCGAGCATCACTCCTTCCTGGAGATGCTCGATTGCGTCAACGAAGATCTGATCTACGCCGGAAAGGATCCGATCGTTTTCGATCACGACTGTCGCGAGGGTATCTGCGGCATGTGTTCACAGGTTATCAACGGAGCACCTCATGGCGGCCAGGATCGTACGACGGTCTGCCAGCTGCATATGCGCAAATTCAAGGATGGCGACACTATTTACATCGAACCGTGGAGAGCCCGTGCCTTCCCGATCATCCGTGACCTGATCGTTGATCGTTCCGCCCTGGACAAGATCATCCAGGCCGGTGGCTACACCGCCTGTCATACCGGCGGCGTTGCCGACGGCAATGCGATTCTTATTCCGAAACCGGTTGCCGACGAAGCCATGGATGCCGCAGAATGCGTCGGATGCGGCGCTTGTGTAGCGGGATGCCCGAATGGGGCTGCCATGCTGTTCACCGGTGCCAAGATCTCCCAGCTGGCACTGCTGCCCCAGGGTAAAGCCGAGGCTGCAGAGCGTGTGAATAATATGTCCGATGCCATGAAGGAATGCGGATTCGGCAACTGCACCAATCACTACGAGTGCATGGCCGCCTGTCCGAAAGGGATTAACGTCAAGTTTATCGCCAGGATGAATCGTGAGTTTCTCAAGGCACAGTTTGCCTGATATTTGTATGTTCTGTATTGTACTTTCGGGGCGGCCACAAGGCTGCCCCGTTTTTTTGGAGCCTGAATTCAGTGGATTTGGATTTTGTTCGCATTGAATGTGAAATTATTGCGGATTCTCCCGTTCAGTTGACTGCCGCACTCTACGGTGCTCTGCGGAACTTTGAAGAGCTGTTCAAGGGGGCATGCTGCCCGAACAAGCAGGAGCCCTGTACTTCCTGCGGCCTGCACATCGGGTGTCCTTACCGGATAGTTTTTGGCCAACAGTTGTCTTCCGATCCTGAAATTGTACGGCTCCATCAAAAACCTTCGTTACCTTTTTCCTTGTATATTGACGGCATGGACGGCAACAGTTTGTCTTGTACAGCAGGTTTGGTCGTTATCGGCAGTGCGGTCAACTACATCGGATTCTTTCATTCAGCGCTGCTCCGTATGGTTGAAGCGGGCGTCAGCGCGGTTTTGCCACCTGAAAAATTTACGCTGCGTTCCCATAGTATCGATTATCAAGGTGCCAGGCATGAGATTACGAATGCCGCATCATTGCCTGAGAGTGTAATACTTCTCTCCGGACAGCATATTATGCAGAATACCGTTAATGCCGACTCCGTAATATTGTCACTGAAATCGCCGCTGCGTCTGTTAAGTAACGGCTCAATTACCCATCGTTTTGATTTCGGAGTTTTTTTTCGCTCGCAATTGAGGCGCTGTTCTTCGTTGTGCGCCTATTACGGTGCCGGAGAACTTGACCTGGATTTTACACTGCTCTCCGACCTGGCTCAACGTGTTGCTGTTTTCGACGATAAAACCCGCTATACTCAGCCGTCATGGTCCAAACGGCTGAACAGGGGAGGTTTGACCGGTACGGTCGAATGTGCCGGTCTTGTTGAACCGATGTTTGCCCTGTTGCTCCTCGGCAGCTATTTTAACGCCGGCAAGGGAGCTTCATTCGGATCAGGTTTTCATCAACTCGAGGTACCGTGATTATGGTGTATGGTGTGTCTCAACATGTATCAAAATTTTTTCAAATGGTGCATACGGCACTGTTTCTGCTGACAATATCCGTCATTCTTTCCGGTTGCCTGACAGTACGCCCGCCAGCCGAAATTGAATATACCGACGGTGCGGCTGTTACGTCACTTTCAAGCAAAATATCGCTTTCGTACTCTGCACCTGGCCGGAGCATTTCCGGCAGTGGTTATTTTATGTACCGAAAGCCGGATCAAATGCGGATCGTTATTCTCTCGCCATTTGGCTCGGTGCTCCAGGAAATATTTATATCCGGTGAATTCGTTACGATTGTTGATGCGGGTAACGGAGTAGCTTTTAGCGGCACTTATTCGGATCTGCCCGAAAAAGGTGATTTCAGTGGCTGGAGATACATCCACTGGCTTATAGACATTGATCCGCCAGACTCCTTGCGTGACAACGGTGCCATTGAGAGAATAAACAGATTCGGACAGCAGGAAAGAGCCGCCTTTGAAAACGGGCTGCTGATTTCAAAGACGACTCCTGCCGGTGGTCAGGTCAGATACGGCAGATATGCCGTTGTACAAGGGGTGCCGCTCCCCCTTGAAATCAAGTATGAAAACGCCGCCAGAGAAAAATTTACCATTTTACTTGAAGATTCTGAAACAAATGTACCCTTTGCTGACGGCGCCTTTACGCCGAATCTGGGTAACATTCACGTTTATCCGTTATCCAGCTTGAAGTGACCTGTTTCCTTTAGTAGCGACATGGGGCGCTTTTATAGTACGACGAAGCGGTTTCCTTGTCTTGATTGATTGACAAACAGTGTACGGGGAAACTAATATGTCCGCGTAAGCTAATTTCACTTTGAAAGGTTGTTATGAAGGTCATCATTCTGCTCGGCGATGGTATGTCGGACATTGCCTACAGTGAACTCGGTAACAAATCCCCACTGCAGTACGCTGCGACCCCCAACATGGATATAATGGCTCAACATGGACAAGTTGGCCTTGCTCATACGGTTCCAAATGGCCTCCCTCCCGGTAGCGATGTCGCTAATCTGTCGGTATTCGGCTACGACCCACAAACCTGCTACACCGGTCGTTCGCCGCTTGAAGCGATCAGTATGGGGGTAGTTCTCGGCCCCGATGATGTTGCGTTTCGCATGAATCTGGTGACGCTCAAGCCGCAGGGGAGTTCGATATATATGCAGGACTTCTCCGCCGGGCATATCTCGACTGAAGAGGCCAGCGGACTGGTTGAAACACTCCGAAAGGAGCTTGGCACTTCGGAAATCGAATTTTACGCCGGTGTAGGGTATCGGCACCTGATGGTCTGGCGCGGCGGTAAGGACGGCATGCGCTCCACCCCTCCCCATGACATTACCGGCAAGGCGATACTCGATTCTCTCCCCAGCGGCGATGGCGCGGATATGCTCAATAGCATCATGAATCACGCCCAGATGGTGCTTCATACCCATCCTATCAATGTGCGGCGCAAGGAGCAGGGGAAGCTGCCTGCCAACTCGGTCTGGCTCTGGGGACATGGCAAGACACCGCGGATTGAAACCTATCGGGAAAAATTCGGACTGTCCGGTGCGGTTATCTCGGCGGTTGACCTGATCAAGGGCATAGGAATCTGCGCCGGCCTGGACATCATCAATGTTGAAGGCGCAACCGGCTACATTGATACCAATTATCTCGGCAAAGGGCAGGCGGCTCTGGCTGCTCTGGAGAACCACGATTTCGTCTATGTACACGTGGAAGCGCCGGACGAGGCTTCACACGCCGGCAATATGCAGCATAAAATTCAGGCGATCGAGGATTTTGACCGGCAGG
>DATNCC010000280.1:0-5345 GCA_035571735.1 Dongiaceae bacterium
CGCAGTAGGAAATAACGGCTACAAAAATGGCACAAAGCAGCAATATACCCACATCCGCTTGCGTCATGCCTAAACCGCCGACAGTATTGCGAAGATACCTGATTGTAACGATATTGAATGAAAAGTGGGAGATTTTATAAAGTATGGTGAATGCGTCGTCAAGGTTCCTGGCCCTGAAAAAAACCCAGGCAAAGCTTACCAGATTGAACGTTACAAAGATCTGCCACACCCTCAAAAGCCAACTGTTTTCGACCTTCAACGCTCTATGAAGTCTCTTCTTGCCGGTCCTGTAAAAAACCGAGCATGCCATATAAAGGCCATGCAACCCGCCCCAGATCACAAACCCCCAACTTGCACCGTGCCAGATCCCTGATACCAGAAACGTTACAAGAAGTGCCGTAGCTGATCCCCAGTTTTTCCAGTTGCGCCACTGCATCTGCAGCGGCTTGAAGATATAGTCGAGTATCCAGCGGGAAAAAGTAATATGCCAGCGCCGCCAGAAATCAGCAACTGATGTGGCAAGATAGGGACTGTTGAAGTTCTGGGTCAGGGTGATGTTGAAGAGCCGTGCACTTCCAAGAGCCATGTCGGTATAGCCGGAGAAGTCCGTGTAGATCTGGAAAGCATAGGCATAGGTTGCCAGCAGCAATGACAGGCCGGAGACGGCGTGGACATCGTTATACGCTGTATCCACGAATATGCCGAGGCGGTCGGCAATCACTACCTTCTTGAATAGCCCCCATGTGAACAGTAGCAGGCCAAACCGCATGTTGCCATAGTTGAACTCATATTTTTCCTTGAGTTGCGGAATCAGATCCCCGCTCCGTTCGATCGGCCCTTGCAGCAGTTTGGGGAAGAAAGCCAGGTACAGTGCGAAATAACCGAAATGCCGTTCCGGCTTTTCGACTTCAAGATAGATGTCGATCAGGTAGGATATGGCCTGGAAGACATAGTAGGAAACTCCGATAGCGACAAACGCCTTGACCGGCTGAATCTGTGTGTCGAGCGAAAGCAGTGCCGACAGCGTCTGCAGGTTCTCCGAGAGAAACGGCAGATATTTCATAGCGATCAGGATGAGTACATTGATCGTGATGCCGCTCCATAACAGAAAACGCCTGGCTTTCGAAGTGTCCGACCGGTCCAGCCATATCCCGAAGCAGTACGTCGTTATCGCAACCAGCGTCAAGACCGCCAGCAGGTACGGAACATTCAGGGCAGCATAAAACAGCAGACTTGCCGCCAGCAGTATGAACCAGCGCGCCCGTTCGCCTGCAAGGTAAAATACCAGGTAAGCGGCCGGCAAAAACAGGAAGTATGTAAGAGAGTTGAATGGCATTAGGCTCTGACGGTCAGGTGGATATCTTGCCGCAAATACAACCTGTCAGATCGCCGACGTTTTTAAAGGTCAGAAGCTCTTTCTGGGAAAACCTGATGTTGAACTTCGTTTCTATGGCGACGATCAGGTTGACATGCGACAGGGAATCCCAACCGTCTATGTCATTAGCGGTCATTCCGGGGGTAATACTGATGTCTTCATCATCAAATACGTCACAAAAAATTCGGTTCAATTTTTCCTGTAACTCCATGTTTAATCCTCCAGTGTGGAAATGTCTCCGGAATCTTGTCCCAAGTAGCGGGCCTTGAGTACCCGCCGCATAATCTTGCCACTTTTGTTTTTGGGGACGCTGTTGACAAAAATAATCTCTTGCGGGGTCGCTATGGAAGATGCCTTGTTGCTTATATGGAGTCTGATTTTAAGTTCGAGCTCCCGAGTTCGGGCATACTGAGTGTGGAGGCAGACAAATGCTACAACTTTTTCATACAACAGTTCATCCGGTGCACCGATCACTCCAGATTCGGCCACCTCCTCGATCTCCAGCAGGGCGCTTTCAATCTCGAAGGGGCTGATCAAGTGGCCAGCGGTATTGATGACATCATCGCTACGTCCCTTGAACCAGTAGTATCCTTCATCATCACGAACCGCCGTGTCGCCGGTGCAGTAATACTCGTTGCTGAACTTTTGGTTGTAGGCAGAGTTGTTGTTGAGGTATGCGACGAACATGGATGGCCACCCGAGCTTGAGGCAGAGGTTGCCCTGCTGATTATTGCCGAGTAGTTCGCCATCATCGGCAATGATTGCTGCTTCAATTCCTTCCAGCGGCATGCCCATGGAACCGGGCCTGACCTCAAGCCCGGGACGGTTGGTAATCATGATACCGCCTGTTTCGGTCTGAAACCAGGTGTCGTATATGTTTTTCCCGAGGGTTTTTTTCACCCAGATAATGATTTCGGGATTGAGCGGTTCGCCTACGCTGAAGATGTGCCTGAGTGCGGCCAGATCATACTCTTTGAAAAGTCCTGACTCTTCGCGCATCAGCATGCGCATGGCGGTCGGAGCAGAGTACCAGATGGTGACTGACTCATTCCGAAGAAGCTCGATCCAGAGTGTGGCATCATAACCGCCACCGTAGTGAATCTGGGTGATACCCAGACTCCAGGGGCCGATGATGCCGTAAGAGGTGCCGGTGACCCACCCCTGATCCGCAGTGCACCAGAAGATGTCAGAATCACTCAGATTCAACACTTCTCGGGCGGTTCTACTCTGGTGCAGGATGCTGCGATGTACATGCAGCACACCCTTGGGTTTGCCGGTGGAGCCGGAGGTGTAATGCAGTACCGATGGTGTGTCGGGGCCGGTCGGACGTGCGACAAAATCATCGGAGGCTTCACGCATCAGTACCTGATAACTGCGGATGTCAGCCGAAAGGTGCTCTTCAATGTCAATCACGATAATGAATTTTAGGTACGGTAGCCGGTCGCGAACACGGAGGATCTTTTTGAGCAGGCTCTTCTTGATGATTACGCCTTTGGCATTGGCATCACCAAGGCGGTCAAGGATGGCTTCATCACCAAAGTTTGAAAAAAGGGTTCCGCAGATGACCTGAAGCTTTAACGCCCCCAAAAAGCTGAAGAACTGTTCGGGTGTTTTGGGAAGGAAGGTGAAGAAAATATCACCGGCAGCAAAGTCAAGCGACAGTAGAACATTGGCGAACCTGCTGGATTCGCGGTCTAATGCGTTGAAACTATAGTCGGTCTTTTCCAGATGAGCTGATATCCAGCGAAATGCACGTTTGTCACCGAGGCCCCGCTCACACTGCAATCGGGTACAGATGTGGCCGATGTTGTATTGGCCGTTTATTATTAGGTCCATTTACTGCGCATCCTTCAATGGTCAACCATGATGTAAATGCAACCGAATGTTTCTCAGTGATCTACGATTAATTACCACAGATTTTGCGATAAAGTTCCAGATGTCTTTCTGCAATCCTTTCGATTGCAAACACCCCTGCCACTTTTTTTCGTGTCAGAACCCTGAACTCATTACGTCGCTGATCGTCTTCCAGCACCCAGGCAATACCTTGTGCCAGATCGACCGGATCAAAAGGCCGGGCAAGATAGCCGTTTTGTTCATGGTCTATCAAATCGGGCACTCCACCCTGGTTGAAAGCAACGCATGGGGTGCCGCAAGCCATGGATTCCATGGCAGTGTACCCGAGGCTTTCCTGGAGCGATGGCAGGATAAATACGTCTGCTGCAGCATAGAGCTGCGCAAGAGTGACATCGTCGTGCTGCCATCCCAGGTAATGTGTCTTGAAGCCGAGGTTCGGCGGCGGGTCCGGTTCTGACGAGCCAAATACGATCAGTTCTGTCGAGTTGTTGATCATCCTGTCTGTTGCCAGCTCTCGAAGCGCCTCCGAGAGCAGGTGGAATCCCTTGTTCCGGTCACTTGTGGCTCCCTTTGCGCCGAACAGCATCAATTTTTTCCCTTGGGGAAGAGACAAAATATCACGCGCCGTGCGCTGGTCAAGCGGCTTGAAGCGATTGAGGTCAAGCCCGTTGGGAATGACCTCAATGCGAGAATTACGAAAGAGCGAACTTGCACGTGCGCACTCAGCCATCCAACGGCTCGGAGCTATAATCGTCAAATTCAAATTTTGCCAGGCTTTCTGTTTCCTCTGCCAGACACGATGTGAAAGGTCATCATTTTGGGAAGAGCCGAGAACCGGGCAATTACCGCACGCTTCTCGGTAGCGGGTGCAGTCACCGGGCAAATAGCAGCCGCCGGTAAAGGCCCAGGAATCGTGCATGGTCCAGACAATCGGCAGGTTGAAGCGTTGCAGTGTTTCCAGACGCATCATGCGTGCCACCCAATGAAGATGGATGATATCGGGCGTCATACCGGTCACTTTAGCCGATAACCCATCCGGCAGAAAGGCGGCAGAAAACGGCCCCTTCACTTTTCCGGGTGTGATGCCGAACATGAGTTGTTCAATGGTCGGTCGGGCAAAGCCCATCGCTTTTTCGCACAGTGACCGTGGCCCGTCGATCTGGGTGTCGTCCCCGGACTTTCTCTGAACATAGAGCCTGACGTCTGCTCCCCGGTCACAAAGCCCTCTCAGCAAACGGGTCGCAGCTTTGGCCGCTCCACCCTCAATATCGGCAGCGTTAATATGAAGAACCCTCATCGTGTCCAGAACCCTCGCAGCTTCTCGGCGAACATTTCCGCCGACCAGTTGCGGACCAGATGACGAGGGATCTGGTAAGGATCGGTCCAGCGGTGCGCCTGACCGGGGAAATTGGCGGCGACTTTGCTAAATCCGGCCTCACGGCATAATGCCACCGTTTCAGTCGTATAATGGCACCGTTTGCCAAACGGGTAGGAAAACGTGGTGACCTCCCGGCCAAGCCACGCTTCCAGCTGTTTTTTTGATTCGACTATTTCTTCACGTTGTGCATCAGGGGAGATAGATGACAGCTGGGTATGTGTCACCGTATGGGCGCCAATGGTAACCCATCGACTCCCTGCAAGCAGCCGTAATTCCTCTGTTGTCATGGCACGGTGAATGTTGGCGATTGCGTCTTCAGAATGCGCCCAGCGACGCAGCTGCGCGAGCCAGTTGTCACGGTGCGCGGCATCGGCATTGGTCATGAGTCCCACGATCCCCTGGTAAAAAGCTTGCCGCTCCTTGAGGTCGCGGGTCGGCCAGCTTTTTTCAAAACTATCGTCTTTCAGGGTAAAGCCGGGCGGAAGATTCTGCGTCTCAAAAATTATTCGCTCCAGTTCATGCCACCAGAACTCTTTTGTGGTACCGGTCGTCCCGGTGCTGACAAAGAATGTTGCCGGCACCCCTATTTCCTCAAGAATCGGCAGCGCCTCCAGCGCATTATCGGCATAGCCGTCGTCGAAGGTGATGACAACGGCTGGTTTCGGCGCCGTTGCCCAATCCTCCTCGAACCGGACTATCGGGAAATTCTCCTTCAGGTAGCGCAGCTGGGCGCGGAAG
>DATNCC010000281.1:0-3939 GCA_035571735.1 Dongiaceae bacterium
GGGGCAGGGCGAGAGCGTTAAACAGATACGGAGAAATTCTTCAGTTGATCAGGCGGTCGTATTCGCTGTGTGTTCCGATCCAGAACCAAACAATGCCGTCGGGTACGGAGACAGCGAGAGCGCGGTAACGAAGCCCGATGCGGACCGACCAGAATTGTCCGAATTGTTTGAAATGCAGGGAAGGATGTCGGGGATTGTGTTACAGTAATTCAAAATTGGCGTCAGCCAGTTGTTGAATAGCGGGAGGAAGATGGGAATAGCAGTCCCAGAAACGTGGTGAAGCGTGATGGATCAGAGCGGTTTGCATTTACCTGTGCCATAGTGGGCAAGGGCTTCCGCTGCAAGAGAATCGAGTTTTCCGTTGTTGATGTCTGCTGCAAGAGTACGATCCCAGTGCTGTGCATCAAATTCATCGAACCAGGACCGAAACTTGCGGAGTTCCGCTTCGGGCAGCGCGGCAACCTGTGATTCAATGCGTTGAAGTGATGGCATGACAGCCTCCGATGCGTGATAATCAAAGCGTTGATTGAACATTAGCATAGTAAAAGGTATTCCGTCAAACCAGATGATTCTCACAGCAAGTCCGAGCAAAATCTTTACCTACGCCCCCCCAAAGCTCGACAGATACTTCAAAGCCTGACCCGACAGATACTCATGACCCGACAGATACTCCCGGAATACGCATGTGATAAGTCCGCTGTTGGCATACCTCAAATTAAATGGCCCGTCGCGGTCCTGATCGATCCCCCTGACTAAGAATCCTGCCGCGAACACCGTAAAATCCCCGAAACGAATTTAAGCCCCTCACTCTTGGGTGATGTCTCCTTTTTACGTAAATGAAATAAAAAGGCTCTCGATGCCACCCAAAAGGTCGGCGGTGTTCGTTCAGCTTGTCTTTTTTATAGCTTTTATCCATTCCCGGCCTAAACGCACTAAAAAGGATCACAGGAAAAAACATTACCGGAGCCAGCATCCACATATAAAAAATCAAAAGGGGCCGCATGCTCGACACCTCCGTGATTCCATTTTAATCCCATTCGGTTGTCGCGATGGTGAGTTTTTTTTGGGGCCTTTTAGAATGGGCTGTATTTTTAATTCAGTTTTAGTCGCCTTCCTTCAATTCGCCGGTTGTTTGACATGCTGCAGTTCGGTTGTATCCTGAAACAGTATCCGACAAGCGGTCCTGAGTGAAAAACGGAGGCATCATGAAGATCATTGTCATGGCTGTTTTTTGCGTTGTAGCGCTGTGTGGGTGCGTTGACCACATACACACCACTGACCTGACTTCCGCCATGACCAAGCAAGAGGTGATTCAGCGACTGGGCAAGCCAGTACGCGCCAGCATGCAGGGCGAAGAACAACAATTGATTTTTCTGATCCATGATCATGCATTTGGCCGGGATAAAAACTATTATGCTATCGGATTCAAGGACGATCATCTTACCAGCATTGTGCCTCTCCCTGAAGACCAGCAGGAAGAAAGAGGCGACCTGATTGACCAGTCGCTGCGCCGTCACAGGTATTAATTTCCCCCCCACTTAAAATCCGTCGTTTGACAGCCGCAAGAACAAAAGAAGGATAAACACAGAGGAGGGGGGACCTGCCTGTCTGTCGTTCGTCCTCCATGCGACGGATTTGAGAGCAAGGATGATCAAATCAAGGGAGAATATATATACACCGCGGGGATTATATGACCCTGCACAAGATCGACGGCAAGATAGATCCGGGCAGCTGTTTCAAATGCCACGGCAGACCAAAAATAAAAAATGCGTCATTTGTCACCGGTAGGGGGAAAACGATGAGCGCGCCGAGCTTGATCCATCGGGCATGCAAAGCCCTTAGAACAGCATCAGTTATTGCGGCGACGGTTTTGGTATGGGGATGCGGAACCGCAAACAATGATGCGCCCAATTTGGACTCAGCAGGTAAACACCCGGCCGGCTGGGTTGCCGCCTCCAATGGCGGAAATCATAGATTGGTATTCCTCGCCAAACCCGGACAGTGCCCGGAATGCCACGGGCGCGATCTTCTTTTAGCGGGTGGCAAGGGAGGAATCGTCAAGGTGAATTGTTCATCCACAAGTTTTGACGGTTTGACCTGCCACGCAGATGGCCATCTTCCGAGAATCGCACCGCATGCGGTTCCCTTTGCCGATCCCGCCCTGCATGGCCCGGCGGCCAAGAAAGACCTGACCTTCTGCCAGGGGTGCCACGCGATACCTTCCGCAAGCACTGCCGGCAGCAACCCCCGTTTCCGGGCGAAGATCGGTTCGCTGGTCAACGGTTGCGAGGACTGTCACAACCTCAGGACAGCTCACCCCACTATTCCACCCCCTGAATCCGTCCCCTGGCGCGGTCCGGTTACCCATCGCGACGCCGCCAATCTGGCCGTAGCCTGCGTCCTGTGTCACGGAGCCAACCTGGACGGTATCGGCGGGGTAGGACCGGCCTGCGCGTCTTGCCACCTGGCTGGTTCGCCCCTGACCTTGCAGAATTGCACTTCATGCCACGAAAATCCGCCGTCAGGCGGCGCGTTCCCCAATTTATCCGGCAACCACAGGGTGCATAACGCCCTGAACCTCATCACCGGGGCATGCTCTACCTGCCACAGCGGCGCGGGGATCGGTTCAGTGAAACACTTCAACCAGGTGGTTAACGTTGAGGTTTCGACCGATTACAATGCCAAATCCGGTACAGCATTGTACGACCCAGCAACCTCGACCTGCACCAACGTGAGTTGCCACGGCGCATTGGCGACACCAAACTGGCGCAACGGAAGGATCGATGTAGTTAACCAGTGTTCATCCTGTCACCGGTCGAAGGCGCTGCAGCCTCCGGACCAGTTCAACAGTTATTTCTCGGGTAAACATGATTTTCACGTTGGCGGTCTGGGCCTGATCTGTATCGATTGCCATGATAGCGGAAAGCTGGGCCTGGGCCATTTTATCAATCTCAATACCCATGCCTTCGAACAGGCACCGGCGACGACCATCAGGAACGTTGTCGATTATATCGGCGGTTCCTGCACCCCTGTCAATGCTCCCGGCAACTTCAGCGTCAGCTTTATCTGCCATCCGGCCCCGCCATTGACAAGAGTGTGGGCAACGCCATAGAATCAACATAAGAGGTCTGCATGTAAATATCGTCTCAACCACTACCTTTCAGACTGTTACGAGAGGAGGAAGTGATGAAAACAAACAACATAATAGGGCTAAGGAGTATGGCCGCTTTTGCCGTCACCTGCCTGTTTATCCTTATAACAGCAGGATGCGGAGGAGGGGGCGAAAGAATGTCAAACCCCGCCCAGACAGTGACGGCAGCAAAAGCCAGTTCCGTAAGCGTTGTGACATTAAATGCCGTATTGAACGGAGCTCAGGAAGTGCCACCAACCATCTCCGCTGCAAGCGGCACTGCCACGGTCACGATCGACGCGGCCAGGACCACCATCAACGTGACCATGACCACGCAAGGATTTGCCACTCCGGTAACGGCATCCCATATCCACTTCGGCCCAGTCGGTAGTAACGGAGGCGTTATATTCTCACTCTTCGCCGCGCCGGGTGTCTTTCCGGCTACATTGGCCAAGAACCTGACCAGCGCCGATTTTTCACCTGATACCGTAAACGGAATCATCACCTTCGCCGACGCGGTGAATGCCATCCTGAACGGAAACACATACATCAACGTCCATACCCAGGCTAACCTTGGCGGCGAGATCCGTGGACAATTGGTGCTACAGTGAAAGACTTTTTCATGTAGGAGAGCGGAACAATCCGGGGAAGGGGTTCGCTTGTCACCAGAGTCTCAGCTTAGCTGAGAGCCGTTATAATAGCTTGCCTTTAATGACAGCAAGCGGTTATTTCGAAGGGATTGAGTGTCGGAAAGTATATCCTGCAGTTCCCGGATTGTTCCGCTCTCCCTTTTGTTGAGAAAAACCAGG
>DATNCC010000282.1:0-22429 GCA_035571735.1 Dongiaceae bacterium
ATTCGCGCTGCAGTTCGCGCCCCATCAGCAGGTTGAATTTCTGGTCTGTCCCCCCCAGCTCCACATCGGCCTTCATGGCGACGGAATCATACCCCTGGATCAGCGGATAGAGGAATTCGTGAATGGCGATCGGCTGCTGGGTCGTATAGCGTTTATGGAAGTCGTCCCGCTCCAGCATCCGGGCCACGGTGTATTTCGAGGCCAGTCCGATCATGCCGCCGCAGCCGAGCTCGTTCAGCCAGGAGGAGTTGAAGACGACCTTGGTCTTTACCGGGTCGAGGATCTTGAAGACCTGCTCCTTGTAGGTTTCGGCGTTTCTGAGCACATCCTCGCGGGTCAGCACCTTGCGGGTCTCGGATTTGCCGGTCGGGTCGCCGATCATGCCGGTAAAATCTCCGATCAGAAAGTTGACCTCGTGCCCCAGCTGCTGGAACTGCCGCAGCTTCTGGATCAGGACGGTGTGACCCAGATGCAGGTCGGGCGCGGTCGGATCGAACCCGGCCTTTATCACCATCGGGATGCCGGTCGAGAGGGACTTTGCCAGTTTCTCTTCCAGCTCCTTTTCGATCAGCACTTCCACGGTGCCGCGCTTGATCACGGCCATCTGTTCGGCTACGGACATAGACACAACTCCTTGCAGCTGTTTAGCAGGAAATATTTATGCGTTCGATACTTACGGCGTTGCCGCTAGTCTCATCCACCCCGACCACCACGGCATTCAGGCGGATATCCTTCTTGCCCACTTCAAACTTGGCCGGCAGCTGGGTCAGAAAGCGGTGAATGGTCTCTTCCTTCCCCATTCCGATGACCGAATCAAAGCTGCCGGTCATGCCGGCATCGGTCAAAAAAGCCGTTCCCTGGGGAAGAATACGCTCGTCCGCGGTCTGAACGTGGGTATGAGTGCCGATCAGGGCGCTGATCCGGCCATCCAGGTACCACCCCAGCGCCGATTTCTCCGAGGTGGCCTCGGCGTGAAAATCGACGAAGATAATCGATGTTTCCTTTTTCAGTCGTTCGATTTCCTTGTCAGCCGTCAGAAAAGGGCACTCCAGGGTCTTCATGAAAACCCGCCCCTCCAGGTTGAGAACGCCGACCTTGACCCCGCCCGGCGTTGTCAGGATTGCACTCCCGTTGCCAAGAGCACCGGCGGGATAGTTGGCAGGACGGATAATGCGCGGATCGGCCAGGATAAACGGCACCTGCTCCTTCTTGTCCCAGATATGGTTGCCGCCCGTCAGCAGGTGAATGCCCTGATTGAACAGCTCTTTGGCAACCTCGACCGTCAATCCGAAACCGCCGGCGGCATTTTCACCATTGGCGATCACGATATCGATCGTGTGCCGGTCCACCAGGCGATGCAGCTCACGCGACAGCGCCTGACGACCCGGTTTCCCTACGATATCGCCCACAAATAGTATCTTAACGGGCATATTCGATTGAACGTGTTTCGCGGATCACATTGACCTTGATCTGGCCCGGATAGGTCATCTCGGCTTCGATCTTCTTGGCAATATCACGGGCCATGACAACCGACTGGTCATCGCTGACCTGATCACTGGAAACCATGACGCGAATCTCGCGGCCGGCCTGGATCGCAAATGACGACTGCACGCCGCTGAACGATGTGGCGATGCGCTCCAGATCTCCGAGCCGTTTTACGTATGTTTCCATCATCTCGCGACGTGCACCGGGGCGTGCACCGGAAAGGGCGTCGGCGGCCTGGACCAGGATCGCCAGCACGGAATTCGGCTTCTCATCTTCGTGATGGGCCATGATGGCATGAACGATCTTGGGGGTTTCGCCGTATTTACGGGCCAACTCGGCACCGATTACCGCGTGTGAACCCTCAACTTCATGGTCGACCGCTTTGCCCAGGTCGTGCAGCAGACCGGCGCGTTTGGCCTGTTTGACATTGATTCCGAGTTCGGCGGCCATGATGCCGCAGAGGAACGCGACCTCCAGCGAGTGGAGGTAGACGTTCTGGGTGTAGGAGGTACGATATTTGAGACGGCCGATCAGTTTGAGTACTTCCGGGTGGATGCCGTGCACGCCCAGGTCGAAGGCGGCCTGTTCACCGGCTTCTTTGATTGAAAGTTCAACCTCTTCAGTTGACTTGGCCACGACCTCTTCGATGCGGCCGGGATGGATGCGGCCATCGGCCAGCAACTTTTCAAGCGACAGACGCGCCACCTCGCGGCGTACCGGGTTGAAACCGGACAGAATAACCGCCTCAGGGGTATCGTCAATAATCAGATCGATGCCGGTGGCTGCCTCAAGAGCGCGAATGTTTCGCCCCTCACGGCCGATAATGCGTCCTTTCATCTCGTCGGACGGGAGCGGCACAACCGAGACGGTACGTTCGGCCACATATTCGCCGGCATAGCGTTGAATGGCAAGCGCCATGATTTCCTTGGCTTTTTTGTCCCCCGTTTCACGGGCTTCATCTTCGATAGCCCTGATGATCTTGGCGGCATCATGCTTTGCTTCACTTTCCATTGCGTTCATCAGCTCTTTCTTGGCTTCCGCGGCCGACATGCCGGAAATTTGCTCAAGTTTGGCATTCTGAACATCAACCGCCTTTTTCAGCTCCGCATCCCGCTGATCCAGAGCTTGCTCTTTCTGGGAAACAGCCTGCTCTTTTTTGAGGACATCCATCTCTTTCTGGTCAATCAGGCCTGATTTTTTATCTAGATTTTCTTCCTTCTGTGCCAGCCTTTTTTCAAGGGCTTGAAGATCCTTGTTTTTTTCGCTCGTTTTGCGTTCATGCTCTTCCTTGGCCTGGATAGCCAGATCCTTGGCTTTAAGCTGCGCCTCCTTGGTAATTGTATCCGCTTCGCGGCGGGCATCGTCGAGCACCTTGCTGGCAAGCTCTTCGGCCTGTTTCAGAATAGAGCCCGAATCCTTCTTGTTGAGCTTGTTGCCGGCAAAATAGGCTCCGGCAGCGACAATCAGGGTAATGATAACGCCAATTATTACTTCCATACTTTCAACCTCCTCTATATAAATCCGGGCCGTTTGGCTCCGGTTACTTCTTCAAGCGAACTATCTGTTTATCCGTTACTATGATCTCCATCGGAATATCATGAACGTCTGCCGGAATCGCCCCGTCCGTCAACTGGAAATCATGGCACAGCCCGATCAGATGAGCGGTGCAGCCGGGGTGATGCAGAAAGCGGTCATAGAATCCCTTTCCGTAGCCGATCCGGTGCCCGGACAGGTCAAAAGCGACCCCAGGGACAACGATCAGGTCTGCTTCGTCAGCCTGATGATCAACCCCGGTCTGACACGGTTCAAGGATACCAAACGCCCCTTCCTGCAACTCTTCAACCCGTTCGACGCGGCGAAACACCATATGATGGCCGCAGACCGCCGGATACAGGACCCGTTTCCCCGCCTGAAAAGCATCCGCCAGAATCAATCCCGTATCGGTCTCGTTATGTGCCGGAGCATACAGAGCTACGCATTCGGCCCTGGCATACTCGCCAAGAGAGAGCAGATTGAGCTGAGCTGAGTTGCTGGATGCGCACCACGAATCATGGCTGAGCGCACGGCGCTGTGCCAGCAACTGCGAGCGGAGTGAACGCTTGGGCATGCAAATACTTTCGTTACGGCACGTGCGGAATGGCCCCGAAGAGGAATCGGGAAGGTCGACCAGGGAGGCTGAGGGGGGAAAAAAGCTTGAGTGGCGTCAAGTATACTTTCGTATTACGGGTAAGCTACTCAGAAGCGATTTTCTCCTTTCAGTGAGTATATATTCAACGGGCGTTACATTATTTCAATCAGACGTTTAAATTACAGCGTTTGACGAACCCGACCGGCAATAATATTATGCGAATATATGATCAAGTCTCCCTGAGAGACCATGTAAAATCAGACCGCTTCCAGCGCGGCGATTAATGTGCTGACCCTGCTATCTTCAAGAGCATCCTGCTCGCGCCGGGATCGAAGCTCAAGCAGTTCTTCCGAGGTATTCAGCAGAGCCAGAGTAAGAACCAGCTGGGCATCACCACTTTTAAGGGCGCTGCCGATCTCTTGAAGCTTTCCATTTACAAAGGTTTCGACCGCCTTGACTTTCGCTTCGGAAGCAGAACTCCGCACCGAAAGTTCACGGCCAAGAATTGTCACCGCATGGCTTGTTTTCATACAATGACCACGGTCAAGTGTTAAATCCCGTCCAGCTTGCCGAGTATGGCATCAACGCGGGACTTGATCCCCTCACGGTCGCTGGAGAGCCGTTCTATTTCTTTATTCAAACGCGCATTTTCTTCTTTCAGAGCGCTGTATTTTTCAATTACGTCACCGATTTTATTTTCGAGTAGCTCAATAAGTTCCTGGTTCATAAGTTCTGTTTCCTTTCGAATTGGTTTACTATACGAAGGGGCACTCACAAAGTCAAGCCCTAATTGATTGAAATCGCAGAGTTCCGTGGCACTCTTTCCCTTTTGGCGGCTTTCTTTTTCACGCTTGGAAAAGGGCATCCGTGAACTCCTGCGGATCAAAGTCGCGCAGATCTTCGATTGATTCGCCGACACCGATATAGCGGACCGGCAGGGCAAACTCATGGCTCACCGCAACAACAATGCCACCCTTGGCGGTACCGTCCAGCTTGGTCAGCACCAACCCGGTGACACCGGCAGACTCCTTGAAGAGGCGGGCCTGGGACACCGCATTCTGGCCGGTAGCAGCATCCAGAACCAGCAGCGTCTCATGCGGTGCGCCGGGGATCTCGCGGTCAATCACGCGGCGGATTTTTTTCATCTCCTCCATAAGGTTGATCTTGGTATGCAGACGACCGGCAGTGTCAATGATCAGAATGTCTACACCGCGTGCGACTGCAGCCTTACAGGCGTCAAAGACAACCGCAGACGGATCGGCACCTTCCTTATGACGGATCACATCCACCCCGGAGCGATTGCCCCAGGCGATCAACTGTTCGGCTGCGGCAGCCCTGAAGGTGTCGGCGGCCGCCAGCAGCACTTTATTTCCGGAGGCCGAAAAACGAGAAGCCAGCTTGCCGATTGTCGTGGTCTTGCCGACGCCGTTGACGCCGATCACCAGCAGCACGAACAACTTCTGACTTCTGATATCGAGCGGGTGGTGGTGAGCAGTCAGACGGGCCAGAATCTCGTCTTTCAGCGCAGCCCTGAGCGCCTCGCCATCCTTCAGTTCGTTACGCCCCAGACGCTGTTCCAGGGTGCGAATCAGCTCAACCGTGGTCTTGACGCCGATATCCGAGGTAATCAGGATCTCTTCCAGCTCCTCCAATGTATCGGCATCGATCGTCTTTTTACCCAACACCAGCGCATCGATACGCCCCACAAGACCATCCTTGGTCTTCTTCAGGCCCGACTTCAACCGTTCGAAAAAATTCGGTTTTGATGCAGTTTCCTGAATTGCCGACACCTGGGACAAAGTGGGTTCCGGAGCGGGAGTTTCCGGCAAGACCGGCGGTGCTTCCGCCGTTTCCGTACCGGAAATCTTGTCGATCAAGTCCCGGAAAAAGCCTTTTTTTACTTGCGGTTCCATTAAATCTCCCTTTTCAGTTCAGTAATCGCCTGGCGAAAATGATACAACGCCAGCGCCACGGCGCAGCTCCGCTCGATGTTCATTACAAGCGAATAGTCCTGATCGATGCAGCCGATGATCAGATGCCCTTCTCTGGAGGTAACAACGATGTCTTCTACCTCTCCAATTTGCAAGGCGCTCTTCATCCCCTTGAAGCGCGACAGGATAATGCCCTCGTGAGCGGCGATAAAACGAATATCGTAAGGATCGCAGTGACAATGCTCCATGACCGCTTCACCTTCCCAATCCACCATGATGGCACCGATAGCCTGCGGCACCCGATCCATCAGGTCCTTTAATATTACTTCGAGTGACATGACACACCCCTGATTCATGTATTATCAGAATTCAAACTTCAACCATCGCCTGGCGAATCAAAACCCAACGACTATTTCAAATTAGTTCGCAGTGCTGCAGGGCACTTGCAGAAGATTCATGGCTTCCCGACATCCTCATGAGCGGACAAATTCCAGAATACTTACATATATCATATTTTATCTGCAAAATGTGAACGACAAATAAGTGCAAAAGGTGAGCGGGCATGGTGATTCTTTTCAAAGAGCACAATGAGCAGTAGAACGTATTTTTGTGGCATTTCCCACTACTAATCCCGCCTTCTGGGCCCTTGTATATTATTATTGACATTAACCGTCAAGGAAGCTTAGAGTAATTCAAAACTCAGTTTTATCGATAGACGATAATACTCAACCATCTGCGAGGATGGGGCGGAAAGCCTAAAGGGTCTCCTTGAGACAGCCGGGTTGCCGAAATATCAATGATATTTCGGCAACCCGTTTTTTATGGGGCGAATACGAATGGGAAGAAAGGTGGTGGTTAAGGAGTTCTCGGGAGTAAATGCAGAATTTACGAACAGATGTGACTGGGCAGATAAAAGACCAACCATTGATAGACGACAATACTCAACCATCCGCGAGGATGGGGCGGAAAGCCTAAAGGGTCTCTTTGAGACAGCCGGGATGCCGAAATATCACACATTTTGGCCCCGGCTTTGTTTTGCCGGGTTAGACCGGGAGGATGACCATGATAAGAACCGGAATTAGTTTTGGAGCGAAAAGGGCGTTGTCGGTTGCACAGATATGCTTGTTTTTACTGGTATCGGTTGCTTCTGCCAGCTGGGGTGAGCAAGAGGAGAGGGAGAATACGATAAAATCAAAATGTTCATTCTCAAAGTATCTCGAGAATCCTGATAATCGGGCCAGATATGAGAACACCTTCGCAAAAGCCCGCGCCAGCTATGCAGAAGAGAAAAATTATGACAACGCGGCGATGTACGGCGTAATTGTTAAAGCCGGCATAGGAGTTGAGAATGGTGAAAATCTGGACTCCTTTTCAGCAGGTTGCCTCTCCTGTCATGACGGCAAGTCCGCTTCGAATGTCAGACCTGCGTTTAAAAGTAATCCGGGCAGAAAAGGTATTATGACAATAATCTCAGGAAAACACCCCATTGGCATGGACTACCAGAAATACTCCGAGTCCAACCAAAATCTGAAAAGTCTGGACGATATGAGCCAAAACCTGACTCTGGTTGAGGGTAGAGTGAGCTGCATCACCTGCCACGACCCCCTCAATCCCGAAAAGTATAATCTGAGGATTACCAGTTCGAATATTGATCTTTGTTTTGCCTGCCACAACAGTTAGGCCGGTCTTTCGGAGCAGCTGAGATAGCAGGTCAGGAGAATTCAGTCCGTTAACCGCTCCGCTTCGAACCGCCCTAATGCATCCGGACCGAAACAATCCGCGATGCCCCCGGCTCTTCCATGGTGATGCCGTAAAGGGTATCGGCAACCTGCATGGTGGCCTTGTTGTGGGTTATGATGATAAATTGCGAAATCGCGCTCATCTCCCTGACCATCTCGTTGAAACGTCCGATATTGGCGTCGTCCAGGGGCGCATCGACTTCATCCAGCAGGCAGAACGGGGTCGGCTTGATCAGAAAGATCGAAAAGATCAGAGCTACGGCGGTAAGCGCCTTTTCGCCTCCCGAGAGCAGCGTTACGTTCTGCAGTTTCTTGCCGGGTGGCTGCACGATGATATCGATACCGGTCTCCAGCAGGTCCTCTTCGTCGGTCAGACGCAACTCGGCCCGGCCGCCGCAGAACAGTCGGGGAAAAACCTCCTGAAATTTGGCATTGACCAGGTTGTAGGTCTCCTGGAAACGCTGGCGGGTGGTACGGTTGATACGCTGGATGGCCTGCTGCAGGCCGCGCAGGGATTCTTCCAGGTCATCCTTCTGACCCGTCAGGAACGTGAACCGCTCCTCCATCCCTGCGCACTCCTCGATAGCCATCAGATTGACCTCACCCATCTCGTCCAGAAGCCGCTGCAACTCTGCCTGTCGCGCCCGACTGGACGCTTCGTCGAATTCGGTTGACTCAAGCTTCGCCAGCGCTTCAGCCATGGTGATACGGCTCCGCTCCTGCAGAGCCCGTTCCAGATGTTCTGCCTGCATGGTCAGCGTCGAAAAGCGGAGGTTGAGCTCGGCCTGCGACTGCCGGACGGCGTCACCCTCTTCGCGGCTCTTCTTGAGCTGCGCCTCGATCAGATTCAGCGCTTCTCCCGCCTCCTCGAAACGCCCCTTTATCACGGCCAGCCGGCTCTCGGATTCAGCCTGCTCCCTCACGAGGCCTTCCAGTCGCAACGTCGCCGTGCCTATTTCGGCCTGAAGCTGCAATCTTGCAGCTTCACCGGCTTCAAGCTCCTGGCGGTCGGCAGCCATGCGCCGGACGATCTCTTCCGTCTGGCGCTCCAGATCGGACAGGGCACGCAGACCGGCATCATGCTGTTCCTTGACGGTAGCGATCTGCACCCGGATGGCTGTCACCTTTTCGCGGGCAACTGCCAGCTGTGCGCGGCACACATCAAGTTCCCCTTTCAAACGGGCCGTTTCCTGTTCCAGCCCCTTTGAAGCATCGCCAGCCTTAACTGTCTGCTCCCCGGCCAGCTTCAGTTCGGCTTCAAGAGCAGTCTGCTCCTCATTGAGGCTTTCCGATTCCAGCGTCTGGACCTCCAGCCGCTCGGCAATGCGCGCGCCTTCATCGACCGCCTGCTGGCGATCCTTGAACAGGCCGGTCAGCTTCAGCTCTGCCTGATGCAGCTCGGCTCCGGCACTCTTAAGCCCTTCAGAAACTTCCTGACTTTGCTGCCGCAGTTCTTCGCGCTGTGTGCCGAGCAGTGCCGTTTCCTCTTCCAACCGGGCCACGGTCAGCTCCAGCTCCCTGATTTCGCGCTTCTTGTGGATCAGACCCTTCTCCACCTGCTCACCCGAACCGCCGCTGACAACCCCTCCGTGGGCAACCATATCACCGGCCCGGGTGACAAAAACAAGTCCGGGGTGCTGGCGCGCCAACCTGAGCGCCCCGTCAATGTCATCAACCAGCATGACGGTGGCCAGCAGGTTCAGGATCAACCCCGCAAAAGGGCCGTTTACCTGTACCTGTTCCGCCAAAAGCGTGGCTCCAGCCACCGGGGATGTGGCGACAATCCGGCGTTCCAGCGGCAACGCAATTCCGGCTCGTCCGCCATTCTTTGCTTTCAGAAACTCAAGCGCCCCCATGGCATCCCGGTCGTCGGAGCAGAGGATACACTGCAAACGTTCCGCCAGAGCAGACTCAAGTGCCGGCTCCAGTTCGGGCGAGGTTTGAATGGCATCGGCCAGCACGCCACTGAAACGGGAACTGAGTCCGGCATCCTTCATCAGCGTGCGCACTCCCTGGCCAAAACCGGCAAACTGGGCTTCCAGCTCTTTCAGCGAATGGAGACGCGAAGAGCTGCGATTCTGTTCGTCCCGACTGGCCTGCCACCCCTTCTCAACCTCCGGGAGTCGCCGCTTCAGTTCGTCCTCACGGCCACGCAGGGCGGAAAGGTGTGTCCGTAGCGCTTCCTGCTCCTGCTGACCTGTAGCGATTTCTTTCTCCAGAGCATCCGCCCGCTGGCGCAGCTGCTCACGCCGCTCTGCCAGCTGCATCGCTTCGCGCTTATGACGGTCGAGCCGTTCGTGGAGCGCGCCCAGACGCTTCTGCGCGTTTTCAAAGCGGCTCTTGAACTGAGCCGCCTCGGACAGGGCGGTAAAAAGCTCCCGACGCCGGTTTTCCAGATCGCGGTTCAGACTCTCTTCGGCAAGCTGGTGCACGGAGAGCGCTTCTTCGGATTGTTCCAGTTCCGCCTGAATTCCGGCGGCATCAACAGCCCCGGTGTCACGACGAAGCTCCAGCAAGCCCCGCTTTTCCACGCACTCCTTCAGCCGTTTATCCAGCTCGGCAGCCTCGGCGGTCAGACGCGCCAAACGTCCATCCAGCCCGGCCAGCTCTTTGCGCTGAAATTCCAAGCCGTTTCCGGTCGTGCTGAATTCACTTCTGACCCGAAAAATTTCTTCCTGAGCTACCGTCAGCTGTTTTTCCGCCTCCAGCAGAGCTACTCTGGCCTCTTCAGCCTGGGATTCTCCCACCGACGAGGCCGCAAAGACCTCGCGGACACGCTCATTTAGCGCCGCAAGCTCCTGCTCCGCCGCGCCCCGCTGCTGCTGCGTCTCGCAATATTCCCGTGCGGTAAAGAGCAGTTCGATTTCACGCAGTTCATCACGGAACTCGCGGAATTTTTCGGCTTTCTTCGCCTGGCGCTGCAGCGATGACAATTGCCGCCGGATCTCCCCCAGCACGTCGGCGAGACGGGCCAGATTCTGGCGGGTCCCCTCGATCTTCTTGAGAGCCAGCAGTTTGCGCGACTTGAATTTGGTAACACCGGCCGCCTCTTCAATCAGAAAGCGGCGTTCCTCCGGCCGCGAATGGAGAATCTGGCCGATCTTCCCCTGTTCGATGATCGAATAGGCACGGGTGCCGACACCGGTATCCATGAAGAGTTCGGTTATATCCAGCAGGCGGCAGGGGGATTTGTTGATAAGATAATCACTCTCGCCGTCGCGGTACAGGCGGCGGGTGAGTTGGATCTCGGCGTAATCGAGGTACTTGGCCGGTGCACGACCATCCTCCGTGGAGAAGACCAGCGACACCTCGGCCACTCCCAGCGGTTTGCGGGTCTCGCTGCCGACAAAAATCACATCCTCCATCGCCTTGCCGCGCAGGTTCTTGGCGGATTGCTCTCCCATACACCAGCGAATAGCATCGACGATGTTTGATTTGCCGCAGCCATTCGGACCAACCACACCGGTCACATTCTGCTGAAAGTCCAGCACCACCTTGTCGGCAAAGGATTTAAAGCCGGATATTTCAAGACGTTTGATTTTCATGAGCGGCGTACTTTATCAGAGGGGGGGGAGGCATGTCCAGAAGGATGTTATGGCTCTGCGGCACAGCTCAGCCGGATTATCTGCTGGCTGGAATAATGAGGCTTACCAGACACGTCGCGTTTGATATCAGGTAATATCAGGAGTTGGCTGAAGGGATTTTATCGAAGATATGACTCGAAATTGCAATAATATCTGGATTCTAGAAATCCTGCATCCCCCTGTACTTCAATTTGGTTTGTTCCAATTCCTGCTTGAGAGACTCAGGGAGGTTTGACTTGAGATCTTGCGATGCAGTTTTCATCTTTTTGTTGAGATTATCGATGGAGTTGCTAAGTTCCTGAAGAGATACAGGTTTCGATTGTATTAACACCTCGGAATCCAGATATATATTATGAATCTTGTTTAAATTTTCATTTGCTTGTGAAAACCTTTTAGGGGGGTTGCTCAGCTTTTGCATATATTTGTCTATCTCGCCCCGCAATTTAATTGACTTTGCCTCATCATAGCTGATTCTGGGAGAAAAACTTCGCCCTCCCGCTGAAGCCGACTCCCATTCTGTCTTTAATAATGTAAAAGTCTTCACGTTTGAATCAACCCCGGTCTTGATACAATAGAGTGTCTTGAAGTAGTTTTCCGCATAGCTTTGACCGGACTTATGGTAGTTATAGGCAAACGCGCCCGCACCAATCAGGGCAAAGGTGACAACAATGAGTGTGGCGAGAACGGATAACCTTCGAGATAACGGTCTTGACGTGCCAGTCGAGGTGTGTACGGGCGCGTGCGCGGGGGAATAACCGTGCGTGCTATCATGCGATCTTCCCTTGAAAGTGGGTACGAATGAGATGTTCAGGTCCCTGACGGCAACCCATTTATTGTAAAAGAACTCTTTCCGGGTCTTGCGGCGGGCGTCTTCCGGGTTGAACGCAACAAAATAATCGGGAAAGATCTTTCCGCAAGAATGACAGTGAGGTTGTTGGTCGAGCGGCTTGCCGCATTCGGCACAATTTATTTCAAATGACCTTCGCTTGGCCCTGCAAGCACACGACTCTCGCATGATATGAATTTGTTTTTTACAGGATGGGCAGGTAGTAACAAAGCCATTTTCAGGCATCAGCGCCAAATCGACTTCAGTTTTTTCAGCACATTTGGGGCACACGCATTCCATGACTCTCAGCGGCTCAGACTGATCGGCGATCTCGTTATCCAGATTTATTAAATCGTTTGGCTCCGGTTGGCCAAAATCCAATTCCGCGTCGTCTTTTAACTTTAAGGAATCGTCAGCTTCCGGCATCTCGAAATCGAATATTGATTTATCGTCCTGGGTCACGGGTTAAGGTCTCCCGCCAATAAAATAACCATCATTTGCCCGCGCAATATCATCCTCATTTCCGGGGACTCCTGCAACTGGATCGCTTAGTCCATCTTCGCCCTTGCAATAAAGGTCGTAATCCGTATTCAATTCAGCCCCGGCAATATCCTGGAGCGGCGGGGGTCCAGCCAAGCTCAGATTATGATATACATAATTATTTTTCCATGGATCCAGCAGGGTATTCATGCCCACTTCGGTTAAATTTGCAGGCAAAACGTTCCGTTCAATATAATAGGCCGTCACCGCCTTGTCGATGATGCGGAGATCGGAAGCGCATGCATTATTCTTGGCTGTCTTGACATACTCTCTGAAGGACGGAACAGCCATCATTGCCAAAGCCGCTATAATACCCACGACGACAACAAGTTCGACCAGAGTATATCCGCAACTCCCAAGACCTGCCAACTTTTTCCTGCGATCGTCCAATTGCTGCAATAACAGACGGCATCCCGTTACAAAATATGTATCCTGCTTTATTTTGTCAGCCATGACCGCTTCCTGTGAGTTATTGGTGTTCAGAACGAAACATTTATAGTGAATAGACATTTGAAGTACAATTTTAGCATCCTGAACAAGTCACAGTCAAAACAATATTTTGATTCTACAGGGGAATTGGCATAATACCCAGGAGAAGCATGACCCCGGATTGAGAATTTGCTCCACAATGTTATAATTAATGCAGACGCGCCATTACTACTTAGTGAAGGAGGATGCCATGTCAGAAAAACTGCTGGTGCCGTCGATTGAAATGCGGCTCGGGTCGCTGCTGGAATTCAACCGAAGGAGAGACGAAAACGATGCTTCTAGAGGCAAGACACGGCCGACCATAACTATTTCCCGCGAGTTCGGCTGCGAGGCATATCCCATGAGCGAATGCCTCAGGGAAATCATGGAAAAGAAGAGCGGAGAGCCGTGGACAATCATGGACAAGGCGTTGTTGGATGAAGTTGCAAAGAATCACCAACTGTCGGATGAAATCGTGCGCAGCCTGGGAGAGAAGAAAAGCCGCATTCTGGACGAGGTTCTGGCCACATTCTCTCCGCGCCTGAAGAGCGGTAACGACTATTTCCGTCTGCTGAGCAAGCACGTTTTCTCTCTGGCGGAAAGGGGGAACTCTATCTTTGTTGGACGTGGCAGCGGAATCATCACGCAGAAACTCAAAAACTGTTATCATTTCCGTATCTACGCTTCCCATGGGTTCAAGGTGGAAACCATCGCCAAGAGGCTCAACACATCCAGGGAAGAGGCCGAACACATTGTCGAAAAGAACCAGAAACAGCGCGACGCCTTCATCCATGACTATTTCAATCTGGACCCCCGCGACCTGCGCTTCTATCATCTGGTCTTCAATAATGACAAGAACACTCCGGAGCGGATCGCGCAGATGATCGCGGAGTATGTGGCTACGGGCTGAGATGAGTCAGGAAGGCCGGTAAAGCGGATCAAATGTTTCATTGCAGACCTCGAAGCCGTGCTGGGCTTGTTCATTTTTCTGACGAGTATCGCAACAGAAGAAGACCTGCAATTGAAAAGACAATTCCGAGCAGCCTGGGCCATGATGCAGACTCTTTGAAAAAAAGTATGCCGCAAACGGCCATTAGTGCAGCGCCTCCCGCTAGCACCATGGGCACCGCCGAGAGTGGGCCGCCTTTTTGAAACAGAAGGAAAAACATGACCGTGCCCGCCCCGACACAGATTCCTGTCAGGATCGAGTAGGATATACCTATGGATGTCGCCTTCTGTGTCCAGGTGTTGGTCAGCCAAAGAAATACAAGGTAGATTGCGATGGTTACGGCTGCCGTAGCCTCAACCACCAAGCCGCCAAGACCATCGGAGATATAATCTGCCGCGAGTTTTGTGAATACTTGATGGAGTCCGTAAAGAATCGCCGCTGCTATCGCATACCAGAACCAGGTTGCCATTTCAGTTGTTCCTTTTATTACTGCCCAGCGTTTGAGTTGAGCCCCACATGTATGCGGCCATTTGCATGGCGGGTTGGCTCAATCGGTTTCATGGGGTATTCCTGACATCAGATATTACCTATTCCTGAGCTATATAAAGCATCACTTCTCCACCGTTTGTCAATTATGTATCGCGGTTTTCATCTGCGAATACACTTTACTATTTTTTTGATTTGTTCTTGGCATTACCGTCAAGTAGACGTAACGTGAGATAAAAGGGATCATGCGGAGGTAAAAATGAGCGGCATGACGTTTCGCTCCGTACCTGACATGCTCAGGAACAATGCCAGGGAATTCAGCGACAGACCGGCTCTGAAATATCGCAAACAGGGAGCCTTTATCACGCTGACGTACGCCGCCTACTACGAGCGGGTTTTGATGGTTGCCAGGGGGCTGGGCAAACTGGGCGTTAAGCCGGGGGACCGGATTGCCATTCTCTCGGAAAACAGGGTCGGCTGGGTTATTGCCGACATGGGGATTCTCTGTTCCAGGGCGGTAACCGTGCCGATCTACCCGACAAACACCCCGGAGCAGATTGCGTACATGATCAATCACTCGGGGGCCAGGATCCTGTTCGTGTCCGGAAAATTCCAGTATTTCAAGCTGCTGAAAGTCAGAGACTCACTTCCTGGAGTTGAGCTGGTCGTTTCATTCGAGCGCTTTCTGGGAGATCCGTCACTGCCGGTCACAACCTTCTACCAGCTCTCCGAAATCGATTCCCCCATCAGCGCCGAAGAGAAAATGAAAATCGAAGCGGAAATAGACCGGATCGAGCCTGGTGACATGCTGACGCTGATCTATACTTCCGGCACCACCGGCACGCCAAAGGGGGTCATGCTCTCCCACGCCAATATTCTGTCCAATGTCAGGTACATAACGGAGCAGAGCGGTGCGATCGGCAAGGACGATACCCTGCTCAGCTTTCTCCCATTGAGTCACATCCTTGAAAGGACAACCGGCTACTACCTGCCCATCTGCAACGGCGCCCTGCTGACGTTTGCCGACAGCATCGAAAAAGTACCGGAAAATATGGTTGAAATCCGGCCGACCATCATGATCTGTGTACCCCGCCTGTTTGAAAAAATTTATCACCGGATCTTCGAAAATGCCCATCAGATGCCGGCCGTAAAAAAGGCCCTGTTCCACTGGGCGGTCGACATCGGGAAAAAATATGTGGCGGCAACCTTTATCGACAAGCGGCCATCCGCTCTGCTCAACCTGGAATACGCGCTGGCCGACCGCTTGATATTCAGTAAAATCAGGGCCAGGTTCGGCGGCAACATGAAACTGTTCTGCTCGGGCGGCGCCCCGCTGGACAAGGCGATCAACGAGTTTTTCTGGATCATCGGCATCCCGATTTTTGAGGGGTATGGCTTGACCGAAACCAGTCCGGCCCTCTGCTTCAACAATTTCGACCATATCCGCTTCGGTTCGGTCGGAGTTGCCCTGGAACACACGGAGTTCAAAATTGCGGGAGATGGCGAAATTCTGGTCAGGGGTCCGCAGGTCATGCTCGGCTATTATAACGATCCGGCCGGTACGGCCGAGGCAATCCAGGACGGCTGGCTCAAGACCGGCGATATCGGGCGGATCGACGATGGCTTCGTGTATATTACCGACCGCAAGAAGGAAATGATCGTTACCGCCGGGGGAAAAAACATCGCTCCCCAGCCGATCGAGAACGAACTGAAGATGGATAAGTACGTGACCTCGGCTTTTGTGTACGGAGACCGCAAACCGTATCTGACCGCCCTGATCGTCCCTAATCTGGAACGGCTGCTGGGATTTGCCAAAGAGAAACATATTCACTACTACGAACTCGATGATCTGGTCATGACCGCCCCGGTCCAGAACCTGTTCGAACAGAGGCTGGCCGAGATCAACAGTCGTCTCGCCCACTTTGAAACCATAAAGAAATTCGCCCTGCTCTCCCATGATTTTTCCATAGAAGGGGGCGAGCTGACCCCGACGCTGAAGATGAAACGCAAGGTTATCTATGAAAAATACCGGCAGAGGATAGAAGATATGTACGCGGATCACAGCAATTGAGATATGGTACAATTGTAGCCGACGGGGGGTAACAGAATGAGACAGATCAACAGGGTAGCAGTTCTGGGAGCTGGGGTGATGGGTTCAACAATCGCCGCGCATCTCGCCAATGCCGGCGTATCGGTGCTCCTGCTTGATATGGTCCCGCGGGAACCGGACGCTGCCGAAGCTGCGGACGGCCTTACCAGCATCGACAGCAGGATGCGCAGCCGCATCGCCGCCGCCGGACGGGACGGGCTGCTGAAGATAAAGCCGGCTCCTCTCTTCCTGCCCGGTTATGCAGCCAACATCGAGGTCGGAAATTTCGACGACGACATACAGAAGCTGCGCGAATGCGACTGGGTCATCGAGGTCGTCATCGAGAACATGGCGATCAAGAAACAGCTCTTCACCGAAAAGGTGGTACCGAATCTTAAGGATGGAGCGATCCTCTCCACCAACACCAGCGGCCTGTCGGTCAACGAGATGGCGAAGTGCCTTCCGGAAAGTGTCCGGAAGCACTTCCTGGTCACGCATTTCTTCAACCCGCCGCGCTACATGCACCTGCTGGAGATCGTCTCCTGTTCAATGACCGACCCGACGGTGGTCGCCTTTATGGCCGATTTCATTTCCAAACGGCTCGGCAAGGGGGTCGTCTACGCCAGGGACACTCCAAACTTCATTGCCAACCGGATCGGCGTCTATACCATCTGCAACAGCGTCCGCACCATGATGGAGATGGGGATGAGCGTGGAGGAGGTCGACGCCATTGCCGGTCCGGCCACCGCCCGCCCCAAGAGCGCGGCATTCCGTACCGCCGACCTGGTCGGCATCGACACGCTTTTGGCTGTCGCCGCCAATTCCTACGAACAGCTGGAGGGTGACGAGCAGCGCGACATCTTCACTTTGCCGGATTTCGTCGGAGAGATGGTGGCCAGGGGGCTTCTGGGGAACAAGAGCGGACAGGGGTTCTACAAGAAAGCCAAGGGGGAGCAGGGGCAGGAGTATTTCTATTACGATTACACCACCGGCAAGTATGCCCCGGCTGGGCGCCCCAAGTTCGCCTCGATCGAAGCGGCAAAGTCGATCGATGATCCGGCCAAACGCCTTCAGGCGGTCGTTGCCGGGGATGACAAGGGGGCCCGCTTCGCCTGGGTCAACCTGCGCGACACACTGATCTATGCCTTCAACCGGATTCCGGAGATCGCCGCCGATATCGTCAATATCGACAACGCCATGAAGTGGGGCTTCAACTGGGAACTCGGACCGTTCGAGATGCTGGATGCCATCGGCGTGGCATATTTTGTGGAACGGGCCGAAAAAGACGGCGTGACTGTTCCGCCCGGACTCAAGGCGGTCGAAAAGTTCTACAGGTTCGAAAACGGCACGAATTTTTACTACAGCATTGTAGGCGGCGACTACCGCGAAGTGCCGCAGAAACCGGGGCATATCAGCCTCTCCATCCTCAGGCAAAACAACAGGATTGCTGAAGAGAACAGCTGTGCCTCAGTAGTCGATCTGGGGGACGGCGTCTTCTGTCTCGAATTTCACACCAAGATGAACGCCATCGGCGGCGAAATCCTCGCCATGGTGCACAAAGCCGTCAAGCGTACCGAAGAGGAGGGGATCGGCCTCGTCATCGCCAACGAGGGGAGCATGTTTTCTGCGGGCGCGAACCTGATGCTGCTGGTGATGGCGATCGTCGAGGGGGAATTTGACGAGATCGCCTTGCTGGTCAGGAACTTCCAGAAGGCGATGATTGCGATAAAATATTCGAAAATTCCGGTCGTGGCGGCGCCGCACAACCTGGCTCTGGGTGGCGGCTGCGAAACATGCCTGCACGCCGACGCGATCATCGCCCATGCCGAAACCTACATGGGGCTGGTAGAACTCGGCGTCGGCCTGCTCCCGGCCGGCGGCGGCACCAAGGAGATGGCGCTCCGCGCCATCAAGCTGGCCGAAGAATACGAGGTCGATGCCTCCCCGTTCATCTTCAGGAATTATATGAACATCGCGATGGCCAAGGTCAGCATGTCGGCCGCCGAACTGACGCCGATGGGGTTCATGCGCCAGGGGGACGCCATCACGATGGATATCGACCAGCGTATCCATGATGCCAAGCTGAAGGCGATCTCGCTCGCCGCCACCTACCGCCCCGGCCGGCCGCTGACCGACCTGAAGGCGCCGGGGCGCAGCACAGCCGCCTCCATCAAGTCGCAGCTCTGGAACATGCAGCAGGGGGGCTTTATTTCGGAGTATGACCGGTATCTGGCCGGCACGGTGGCCGATGTCATCACCGGGGGCGATGTTCCGGCCGGCACCCTGATCACCGAGGAGTACCTGCTGGAGCTGGAACGGGAGGCATTTATGCGTCTCTGCGGGCAGAAGAAAACCCTGGAGCGCATCCAGCACATGCTCAAGAAGGGCAAGCCGTTGCGGAATTAAAACCCGTGAAGAGTGAAGGGTGAATAGTGAAAATTAATTCTTTACTTCACCCTTCACCCTTCACCTTTCACGAAGTATCGGAGATACCCATGAGAAACGCATATATTCTGGCCGCCTACCGCACCCCCGGCTGCCGGGCAAAAAAAGGAAAACTCAAGGATGTCCGTCCGGACGACCTGGCCGCCATCGCCATCAAAGGGCTTCTGGAGAGAACCGGGATCGACCCGCACGATGTCGAGGACATCATTATCGGCTGCGCCTTCCCCGAAGGGGAGCAGGGAATGAACTTCGCCCGTGTGGCGGCGCTGAAGGCAGGTGTGCCGGTCGAAGTACCGGCCCAGACGGTCAACCGTTTCTGCTCTTCCGGCCTGCAGACGATCGCTTCGGCAGCGGAGCGGATCATGGCCGGATTTGCCGACTGCATCATCGCCGGAGGCGCCGAGAGCATGTCCATGATTCCGATGGGCGGAAACAAGTACAGCGCCAATCCGGGGCTGGTAGCCGGCTGGCCGGAAGCCTACGCCTCGATGGGGATCACCGCGGAACTGGTCGCGGAAAAGTACGGCGTCACCCGCGAGGAGCAGGACGCCTTTGCCGCCGCCAGCCACGCCAGGGCCGCCGCCGCCATCGCGGCCGGGAAATTCAGGGACGAGATCATTCCGGTAGAGGTGGAGAACTGCACCCTGGTGAACGGCAAAATGAAACGGAGTACGGAACTGGTCGATACCGATGACGGCGTGCGTAGTGACACGACGGTCGCCGCGCTGGCCGGACTGAAACCGGCCTTCAAGGCGGCCGGTACGGTAACCGCCGGCAACTCCTCCCAGATGACCGACGGCGCTGCCGCGGTACTGGTCGTATCCGATGATTATCTGAAAAAGAGCGGTAAAAAGGCGCTCGCCCGCTTCATCGCCTTTGCGGTCAAAGGGGTAGCGCCGGAAATCATGGGGATCGGCCCGGTGGCGGCCATTCCGGCGGCGCTGAAGATGGCCGGCCTGGAGTTGGACGATATCGGCCTGATCGAGCTGAACGAGGCGTTCGCGGCGCAGGCACTGGCCTGCATCAGGGAGCTGGGACTCGATCCGGCCAAGGTCAACGTGAACGGCGGGGCGATCGCCCTCGGTCACCCGCTCGGATGTACCGGCGCCAAACTGACCGCCGGCATTCTCCAGGAGATGCGGCGCACGGACACCCGCTACGGCATCGTATCGATGTGTATCGGCGGCGGAATGGGGGCGGCGGGGATTTTCGAGAAGGTCTACCCCCCCTGAGTCCCTCCTTTGTAAGGAGGGGAGCTAAAGTCCCCATCCTATTTCGCTTAAAAGCGCCTACTTCTGGTAGGAGGGGTTAGGGGTGGCAAGGTTTCAGTGCAACTTGAAATATACGTATTAACCCAATTCAACGAGGTAACAACATGGCTGCAAGACTATTCAAGGGCGCCGAATTTCTGATTACCGCGACAGATAAGTACGACGTCTTCACGCCGGAGGATTTCAGCGCTGAGCAGCGCCAGATCGGCGCTACGACCGAGCAGTTCGTTCAGAACGAGGTCATCCCGCATCGCGAAGAAATGGAGCATCACAATCTTCCCCTGACAGTAGAACTGATGAGAAAGTGCGGCGAACTGGGGCTGTTGATGATCGATGCTCCTGAGGAGTATGGCGGACTTGAACTCGACAAGGCCACGAGCATGCTGGCGGCCGAAAAGCTGGCTCTGGCCGGTTCGTTTTCGGTGACCTACTCCGCCCATAGCGGCATCGGCACGTTACCGTTGATTTATTACGGCACCAGGGAGCAGAAAGAAAAATATCTCGGCAAGCTGACATCCGGAGAATGGATTGCCGCCTACTGCCTGACCGAGCCGGGCTCCGGAAGCGACGCGCTCGGGGCGGCGGCGACCGCCACTCTCTCCGCCGACGGCAAGCATTACCTCCTCAACGGCACCAAACAATTCATTACCAACGGCGGCATCGCCAATCTTTACACGATCTTTGCCAAGATCGACAAACAACACTTTACCGCCTTCCTGGTCGAGCGGAGCACCGAGGGGCTGAGTGTCGGGCCGGAAGAAAACAAGATGGGGGTCCGGGGAACGTCCACCACCCAGATCATCCTGGAGGATGCGAAGGTTCCGGTGGATAACCTGCTGGGAGAAATCGGCAAGGGACACAAGATCGCCTTCAATGTCCTCAATGTCGGGCGCTTCAAGCTGGGGGCCGGCGTAACGGGTGCCGCCAAGATAGCGCTTACGACCGGGATCAAGTATGCCAACGAACGCAAAGCCTTCGGGGTCACGATCGGCACTTTCGGAGCCATACAGGAAAAGATTGCCGACATGAGCGCCGCCATCTTCGCGTCGGAATCGCTCGTCTACCGTCTCGCGGGTCTGATCGACGACCGCCTGGCCACCCTCCCGAAAGGCACGCCGGACTACTATGAGACCTATCAGCAGGGGATAGAGGAATATTCCGTCGAATGCGCCATCGCCAAGGTGTTCTGCAGCGAAATACTGGCAGATGTCGTAGATGAAGTTGTCCAGATTCACGGCGGCTACGGCTTCATCCAGGAATACGCGGCCGAGGGGTACTACCGCGACGAGCGGATCAACCGGATCTGGGAGGGGACCAACGAGATCAACCGTCTGCTGATCCCCGGCATCATCCTCCGGCGCGCGATGAAAGGTGAAATACCTCTGCAGAAAGAGGCGATGAAGGCTTTAGAATCGCTGATGTCGCCATCGTTCGATGAACTTGACGATTCCGTGCCGTTTGCTGCGGAAAAGGCTCTGATCGCCAGCCTGAAGCAGGCGTTCCTGGTACTGGCCGGAAGCGGCGTGCAGAAATTCATGGACAAGATCAAGGACGAGCAGGAGATCCTGCTGGCGGTAGCCGATCTGGCGATCAACATCTTCGCCATCGAGAGCACCGTGCTGCGCGGCGAGAAGATCCTGCCGCAACTGAGCGAGAGCAAAAAGGCGACCGTCCATGCCGCCGTGAAGGTCTTCACCTTCAACGGCGCCGAAACGGCGGCGGCCGCCGCGCGTCGGGCGGCGTACTACATCGAGGAAGGCGACAACCTGACCATGCTGCTGGCCGGCATCCGCAGGTTCACCAAGTACGACGCAACCGGACTGCTCAAGGCAAAGCGCCAACTGGCGGCGGCCGCCATTGAAGTGGAGAAATACCCTTTTTAATCACTGAATACATCGGTAAAATGGCCTGCGTCGCAACAACGATTTGATTCAGACAGAATTTGGGATTTTTTTTATATGAGATTTTGGATGGCGCAAACGCAATGGGGGGACCGGAAATCCGGTCCCCCCCTCGTTTAACAATCCCGAACCGACAATATGTTACAACTTGCCGAACTGGATCTCCGCCTCTTTAACCGGTTGAGTGGCGATGCCACCGGTTAACGGGTCCCACTTGACCTTGACCACGGTTACGCCGCTCTTCACATTGGCGAAGAAATCGGCCGAAGTGCTAGCCTGAGCGACCGGCTGATCGGTGCTGATCCTGAACTGGCTTGAGGCATCGGTAGTGATGGTGGTGCCGAGGATGGTCATGGCCCCACCTGCTGTGAGGGTGACCGGACCCTGCAGGAACGTCTTGAACTTCGAAGCAACAGGAGCGGTGTCCTTGAGCATGACTCTGCTGGCAACGATGTCGGTGCCGTTTGCCGCCATGGTGCCGCGGACCTCCAACTCCTGGCCTGCTGCCACAGTGGCAAGGTCGAGCGTTGTGCCGTTGAGGCCCTTCAGAGCGGTGGCGCTGGTGATGATCACCTTTTTGCCGAGCA
>DATNCC010000283.1:0-8769 GCA_035571735.1 Dongiaceae bacterium
CCGACACCATTGTCCTCCCTGCGGGAACCTATACGCTGACCATTGCCGGAACAGGTGAAGACGCGGCCGCAACCGGCGACCTCGACATCACAGGTCTCGGCGGCGCGCTTACCATCAGCGGCGCGGGCGCGGCCACGACGATTATCGACGGCGGCGCTCTCGACACGGTGTTCGAGACTATTTTTGCGGGCGGGGTAGGCGCCAATGCAACCATTTCCGACGTAACCATCCGTAACGGGAATGGCGTCGGCGGGAAGGGTGGCGGCATTAATGTAAACACCGGTACAACACTCACGCTGAACAGGGTTGTCGTCACGGCCTGCAAGGCCCTGGGCGCAGCTGCGGGAGCCAGCGGCGTGGACAACTCCGGCACCCTCCACATGAACACGGTCGTGGTAGCTAACAATGACGGCCCCGGCGGCGGTATCAACAACGGATTGGCCGGAGTGCTCGACTGGACCATCGGTGAAGTGAGCGGCAATACTACTGGCGGCGGGATCCAGAACAAAGGTTCGATAACGCTCACGAACGTTACGGTCAGCGGCAATTCGGCACCACAGGCTACGGGCATCGACAACAGCGGTACCGCCACTCTGCAAAATGTCACGATAAGCAGCAATACCGCAGCAGGGTTAGTTACCATCGGTGGCATTCGAAATGTCGGAGGAACTGTGTCGGTCAGAAATACGATCATCTCGGGTAATACACCCCTCAACTGCAGCGGCTTAGTAGCCGCGTCGTCACTGGGAAACAATCTTGAAAACGCCAATTCCTGCGGCTTTGCTGCCGCAGGCGATCTGCCCAATACCGATCCTCTGCTCGCAGCGCTTGCCCTTAACGGTGCGCCTCTCGTTAAAACACGTGCTCTGCCTGCGGGAAGCCCGGCCATCGACAAGGGCTCGGCAACAGTATTTCCTGCCACGGACGCACGGGGAGTAGCGCGGCCCGTGGACGGCAATATACCCCTTGACGGCGTGCTAACAAGCGACATAGGCGCCTACGAGTTCAGGCCCCAGAAGATCACGGTGACACCCCCGTCTCCCTCACCTTTCGGCACCGTGACCACCGGGACGACTAAAGATCAACCAATCACCCTGACCAATACCGGTGATGGCGCCCTCGTCATCGGTTCCCTGGCTGTGACAGACCCCCTGGCCGCGCCGTTCAGCCTCCTTCCGGCACCGGTCGATGCCTGTTCCGGCAAGACGCTGGCACTCGCGGGAACCTGCACGTTCACCGTCCGCTTCGCCTCGCCGGTCTCCATCGTACCGGCAACGGATACCTTCAATATTCCGAGCAATGACCCGGCTACTCCCGCAGTCTCCTTTGCCGTGAGCGGGACTGGAACTGTCGCACCGGTACCGCAGATCGCGGTCACCGATTCAATAGCTCCGGCAACCGATCAGAAGGTATTGTTCGGCAGCGTGACGACAGGCTCATTATCCGATGCGACCATCACCATTACCAATCCCGGTACCGCGAACCTGGTCATCGGTACGATAGCCGGCACCGATACGCTGGCCGCGCCATTCAGCATCCTGAACGACACCTGTTCGGCCAAGACGGTAGCTCCTTTAGCCAACTGTACGCTGACGGCCCGTTTTGCACCTGCCGCCGCCGGTATTTTCGACGACACCTTCAATATTCCGAGCAATGACCCGGCCACTCCCACGGTTTCCTTCGCCTTGAGCGGCCTGGGAACCGCGCTTCCGGTGCCGCTTATCTCGGTCACCGATTCAAAGGCTCCGACAACCGACCAACAGGTGCCATTCGGTAGCGTTCTTGTCGGCGGTTCGACCGACGCGACGATTACCGCCACCAATAACGGCACCGCTAACCTGGTCATAGGCCAGATCGCGAGCGCCAATCCGCTTGCCGCTCCTTTCAGTATCCTGAACGACACCTGTTCGGGCAAAACGATTGCGCCGGCTGCCGCCTGTACGCTGACGGTCCACTTTGCTCCTACCGCCGGCGCCCCGGCGAGCGATACGTTCGATATACCGAGCAATGTCACGGCAACCCCCGCTGTCACTATCACCGTGAGCGGCACGGGAACCGTGCCGCTGGCACCGGCCATCTCGGTCACCGATTCGATTGCTCCGGCAACCGACCAGCAGGTGCCATTCGGAGTCGTTCTTGTCGGCGGTTCGGCTGATGCGACGATTACCGCCACCAACACCGGCACCTCTGAACTGGTCATGGGCCAGATCGCGAGCGCCAATCCGCTCGCCGCTCCTTTCAGTATCCTGAACGACAACTGTTCGGGCAGGACGTTAGCGCCGGCTTCCGCCTGTACTCTGACGGTCCGTTTTGCTCCTACCGCAACCGGCCCGGCGAGCGATACGTTCGATATACTGGGCATCAGTTTACAGCCAGTGACCGTGAGTGTGAGCGGGGGCACATCAACCACTGCAACCGGAACGATCAACAGCCCCCCGGCAAATCCTGTGCTCGTTTCTCCGACGAACGGCCAGGCAGGGGTTCCCGCGCAGATGACATTCACCTGGAAGAAGTCGGTGGACCCTGATGGCGATGTGGTGACTTACCGCTTTATCTACGGCACCGACCCGAACTTTACCGGTTCACAGACCGTTAATGTCGCTTCCTCCAAGTCTGCCGGGCTTCTGTTCGCCGGCTTGGGGAGCGTGAGCGGCGGGATACTAATGTTCGGGCTTGTCTCGGGAAGCGGTATGAAGAACTCCAGGAAGTTGTTCCTTGTTATACCCGTCCTCCTGCTCAGCGGGGCTCTCTTTACGGCATGCGGCGGCGGAGGCGACACGTCGGTTTCGACGACTACGACGACTACTCTCCCACCCACTGACGTGGTGAGTACGACAGTCACCGGCCTTACGGCCAACACGACCTATTACTGGAAGGTGGTCGCGGATGACGGCAAGGGAGGGCAGGCCGCCAGCGAGACCTTCAGTTTCAATACAAAATAGACGGATCCCCCACAGGGACCACACAAAAGGGCAGCCGGCAATGGCTGCCCTTTTGTTATTTTTTCCTCTTCAAAAGTATACATGAAACCCCGACCATTTCCCTTGACTTGACTGTTTCACTGTACTAACTTCTATAAAATTTTCATCCGCAAGGAGTAGTCCATGCACTATGACAAACTTACAGAAGGGTTGACCTTTGATGACGTCCTGCTTGTTCCAGCCCACTCAACCATCCTCCCCCGCGATGCCAATCTTACAACCCGGATTTCCCGAAACATACCGCTGAATATTCCGCTTGTCAGCGCGGCCATGGATACGGTTACCGAAGCCCGTACCGCCATCTGCATGGCTCGCGAAGGGGGGCTCGGCATCATTCACAAGAACCTCTCGATCGAGGCTCAGGCGTATGAAGTCGATAAGGTAAAAAAGAGCGAGTCCGGCATGATCGTCGATCCGATCACCATGCGCCCGACGCAGAAAATCAGTGAAGCGCTGGATATCATGCGCCGCTATCGCATCTCCGGCGTGCCGGTCACGAAGGCCAACGGCAAGCTGGTGGGGATTCTGACCAATCGCGACCTGAGATTCGAGACCGATTTTGATCTGCCGATCTCGGCCCGGATGACCAAGCGCAATCTGGTGACCGTTGAGGTCGGAACGACGCTGGAGCAGGCGAAAGAGCATCTGAAGCATACCAGGGTCGAAAAGCTGCTGGTGGTCGATAACGACCGTTTCCTGAAGGGGTTGATCACCATCAAGGATATCGAGAAGGTCAAGAAGTATCCCTTTGCCTGCAAGGACAGTCTCGGTCGCCTGCGGGTCGGTGCGGCGGTCGGACCTACCGCCGAAATGGAAGCGCGCATGGAAGCGCTGATCAAGGCGGGGGTGGACGTGATCGTGATCGACACCGCGCATGGTCACTCCCAGGGGGTTATCGAAGCGGTGCAGCGGGCGAAGTCAACATTCCCCGGCTGTGAAATAATCGCCGGCAATATTGCCACGGCCGAGGCGGCCGAAGCCTTGATCAAGGCTGGAGTTGACGGCATCAAGGTCGGAATCGGGCCCGGCTCGATCTGTACGACCCGCGTCGTGGCCGGTGTCGGAGTCCCCCAGATCACCGCCATCCACGAATGTGCCCGGATGGCTCATAAATACGACATTCCGGTCATTGCCGACGGCGGCATCAAGTATTCCGGAGATCTTCCCAAGGCCGTAACGGCGGGCGCCGACTGTATCATGATCGGTTCGCTGTTTGCCGGCACCGAGGAGTCGCCGGGCGATACGGTTCTCTACCAGGGACGTACCTACAAGAGCTATCGCGGCATGGGTTCGATCGGGGCCATGAAGGACGGCAGCAAGGACCGCTATTTCCAGTCCGATGTCGGTGAGGATGTCAAGCTGGTACCGGAGGGGATCGAAGGAATGGTGCCGCTGCGCGGACCGCTCTCGGCCAATATTCACCAGCTGCTCGGAGGACTCCGCTCCGGCATGGGGTATACCGGTTGCGCAAACATCAAGGAGCTGCAGGACAATGGACGCTTTATCCGTATCACAGGTGCCGGGCTCAAGGAATCCCACGTTCACGACGTGACCATCACCAAGGAAGCGCCCAACTACCGCGTAGGCAACCAATAATCCTCGAACGAGACATGCCCCGGCTCATCTGACCGGGGCATGTCTCGTTGTATTGTGTTTTAATATTTTCCCATCCTGATATCCTCTGTTTTTAAGTTGGTTACACAATAACAATTCAACCAAAGGTTAAATCATGTCCGATATCCACAGCCAGAAAATCCTGATTCTCGACTTCGGTTCCCAGTACACCCAGTTGATCGCCCGCCGGGTCCGGGAAGCCCACGTCTATTGCGAACTGCACCCCTTTGACATGGATCTTGCCGCGATCCGCGCCTTTGCACCAAGTGGGATCATCCTTTCGGGCGGCCCCTGCTCGGTTTATGACGAAGGTGCTCCCTCCGTTGCGGAGGAACTGTTCGAACTGGGGATGCCGGTGCTCGGCATCTGTTACGGAATGCAGCTGATGAGCCGCCATTTCGGCGGCGAGGTCGTACCGGCCGGAAAGCGTGAATTCGGCCATGCCGAACTGCTCCCGGTCGGGAAGCCGGGGCCGCTTTTCGACGGCTTCTTTGTCGATGGTTCCAGCCCGGTCTGGATGAGCCATGGCGACCATGTTTCCCGCGTGCCCGACGGTTTCGAAATCGTCGCCGAGACCGCCAACGCTCCGGTCTGCGCAATCCAGGATATAAGCAGGAATCTCTACGGAGTACAGTTTCATCCCGAGGTCAACCATACACCGCGGGGCGAACAGTTTATCGACACGTTTGTCCGGAGGGTCTGCGGGTGCAGCGGACAATGGACCCCCGGCCAGATCATCGAGGATTCCATTGAACGGATCCGCCGACAGGTCGGCGGCGATACCGTAATTCTCGGACTCTCCGGAGGCGTCGACTCCTCGGTTGCTGCAGCCCTGATCCACCGCGCCATCGGCGCCCAGCTGACCTGTGTCTTCGTCGATAACGGCCTGCTCAGACTTGGGGAGGGTGACCAGGTCATGGCGACCTTTGCCAAAAATCTGGGGGTCAAGGTGATCCGGGTCGACGCCGAGGAGCGCTTTCTTTCCGCGCTGGCCGGAGTGTCCGATCCCGAAAAGAAGCGCAAGATCATCGGCGGGCTGTTTGTCGATATTTTCGAAGAGCAGTCGAAGCTGATCGCCGATGCGAACTGGCTGGCCCAGGGGACCATCTATCCCGATGTCATCGAATCCGCCGGGGCAAAGACCGGCAAGGCCCACAATATCAAGAGTCATCACAATGTCGGCGGTCTGCCCGATTACATGAAACTGAAGCTGCTCGAACCGCTCAGGGAGCTGTTCAAGGATGAGGTGCGGGCCATCGGGGAAGAGCTCGGCCTGCCTCATCAGATGGTCTGGCGACACCCGTTTCCCGGACCCGGGCTGGGAGTGCGGATCCTCGGCGAAGTGAAAAAGGAGTACTGCGACATACTGCGCCGGGCGGATGCCATCTATATCGAGGAACTCTACGCCTCGGGACATTACGACAAGATCAGCCAGGCCTTTGCGGTGTTCCTGCCGGTCAAGAGCGTCGGCGTCATGGGCGATGGCCGTACCTATGAGTATGTTGTCGCGCTGCGGGCCGTGGAAACAAAGGATTTCATGACCGCCGGCTGGTACCCGATGCCGTATGAGGATCTGGCCCGCATCAGCGGCCGCATCATCAACGAGGTAAAGGGTATCAACCGGGTCGTCTATGATATTTCCAGCAAGCCTCCGGCAACGATCGAGTGGGAATAGGATCCAACTCCGCACGCAGAGTGCTAGGGTGAAGGGTGAAGGGTGAGGGGTGAACTAACTCCGCCCGCGGAGCGCTCTATGTCTGAACAAGCAGAAGAAAGTTCTGACGGCAACGCACGGAGGGATGCCGGCGCTGAGCCCTGGCTGCTGGCAGAGGCCGGAAAAATACGCCGGCTGCTGTTGTCCATTGTCGGTCTGGCCGCCGGAATCGGGCTGCTGACGGTTTTTCAGGCCAGCATGCTGGCTTCGGCCTGCCACCGTGTCGTCATGCTCGGCGAAGGGGCGGCGTCTATTGCGCCGCTTGCCGGAGTGCTCGTGCTGCTGGCTGCGGGACGCTGCCTCTGCACCTGGATCATGGAAAACAGCTCGGCGGCGGCCGCGGCACGAGTCAAGCGCTCCGTTCGCAGCAAACTCTATCGCAAGATCCAGTCCCTGGGACCGGCCGGCCTGGCAGGAGATGAAACCGGGCCGCTTATTGAAACCGTGACCAGGGGTGTCGATGAACTGGAGCCCTATTTTACCCGCTTTATCCCCCAGCTTTCCCTCGCGGCGCTCCTGCCGCTCATGTTCCTGATCGTAATTGTACCGTCCGAGTGGCGCTCCGGCCTTGTGTTGCTCTTCTCCGCCCCGTTTATTCCCCTGTTCATGATCATGATCGGACGCGGTTCCGAAAAGCTCCATCGCCGCCAATGGGGGCGGCTCTCCCGAATGGCCGGGCATCTGCTCGACCTGGTTCAGGGGTTGCCGGATCTCACCATTTTCGGCGCGGCAAAAAGGGAAGCGAATACCGTTGCCCGCGTTTCGGAGGAGTATCGCACCGCAACGATGGCTGTATTGCGGGTCGCCTTTCTCTCCGCCTTTGCCCTGGAGTTTTTTGCGACCGTCGGCACCGCCGTGGTTGCGGTCATAGTCGGATTCAGGCTTTTCTGGGGAGTCCTTACCCTCCGGGAGGGGCTCTTCGTACTGCTGATGGCTCCGGAATTCTACCTGCCGCTGCGCAACCTGGGGCTCTCGTATCACGCCAGGATGCAGGGGGTTGCCGCCGCCGAACGGATAGCGCCGCTCCTGGCCAAGCCGCTGCCGGAAGGATTTGCAGGCTCCATGATCCCCCCGGAAGGTCCACCCTCCGTTCTCTTTGAGGGGGTCAGTTTCCGCTATGGCGGTGACAGGGGAGGGGTGACCGGCGTTGACCTGGAGCTGCCTGCCGGCAGCATCACCGCCCTCGTCGGAGAGAGCGGGGCGGGCAAAAGCACTCTGGCGCGCCTCCTGGTCGGACTGGCCAGGCCTGAATCGGGGCGGATCCTTGTCAACGGCCTGGATCTGACCATGCTGGAGCCGAACGCATGGAGGTCCGGACTCGCCTGGGTGCCGCAGGTCCCCTATTTTACCGCCGGAACGGTGCGGGAAAATCTTCTGCTGGGGTGGCCGGATGCCGCCGGGCACGAGATCGATGCCGCTCTTGATGCCGCAGCCGCAAGCGACTTCGTGGGTTGTCTTCCCCATGGCCTGGACACCGTCCTGGGGGACCGGGGCGCCGGTCTGTCGGGAGGAGAATTGCGGCGTCTGGCCCTTGCCAGGGCGTATCTGTGCCGTGCGACGCTGGTTGTGCTGGACGAACCGACGGCGGGGCTCGATCCCGAAAGCGAGCGTTTGGTGTGTGAGGCTATGGAGAGGCTGGCCCGGGGACGAACGGTTCTGGTCATCAGCCATCGCGAGCAGACCTTGTCCCGTGCCGAACGGGTGGCGGAAATGATCGATGGCCGGATCGAGAGGGTCGTTTCGACACCTGAATTTCTTGCGCCGTGTGGGGTAGCGGTGTGATCCATATCGTCCGTTTTCTGAAAATCGCCCGGAGCCAGTGGCTCTGGATGGGGGCCGGGATCGTGCTGGGGGTGGTGGTGATCGCCGCAAACAGCCTGCTGATGGCGGTATCCGGATGGTTTATCGCGTCCATGGCGATTTCCGGCGCCAGCGGCGTGTCCTTCAATTATTTCTTTCCATCGGCAGCGATCCGGTTGCTGGCCATTACGAGAACCGTGGGGCGCTACGCTGAGCGGCTGGTATCCCACGAAGCGACCTTCAGGATCCTTTCGGAACTGCGGGTCTGGCTGTTCAGGCGATTCGAACCGCTTGCTCCCGCCTGCCTGGAGCGCTTTGCCGGCGGCGATGTGGCGGGAAGGCTGCGCTCCGATGTGGATGCCCTGGAAACGCTCTATCTGAGAATTATTGCGCCGCTTGCGGTGGGGACGATTTCCATTGGTGCCGCACTCGTCTTTCTCGCCTGGATCAGCCTCCCGTCCGCCGCAGTTATGCTGCTCGCCCTCCTGCTTGCAGGAATCGGGCTTCCTTTGCTGGTGCGCCGTCTTTCCGAAGAGCCGGGGAGAAGGTCGGCACAGTTGGCCGCCGAGCTGCGCAGCAAGGTGACGGAGGGACTCCAGGGGGTCGAGGAGCTGATACTGCTGGGCGCGGTGGAACGCCAGGCGGCCGTGGTAGATGATC
>DATNCC010000284.1:0-2314 GCA_035571735.1 Dongiaceae bacterium
TTCTTGTCGTACAGCGCCTGAGTCAACGTGGCAAGCGCCCCGTCGCCGCAGACCCGGCCGCTCTTTGCCGCCACGGCACGCATCCGCCAGTCCGTATCACGCAACCCTTCGGCGACGATATGGCAGGCGTCGCCGGCGGAAAGCCTTTCCAGTGCTCTCAAACATGCAATTCTCATATCAGTGGAATCAGGGAAGCGGAGGAAATACTCCTTGACGATCTCTGTGGAGGGATAGAACTGGCTTACCCCGCACGCCGCGATGATATCCCTCTTCAGGGTCAGCGGAATCTCTTCATCCGACCTGATCCTGGCAAGTATCCCGAGAAGGCTCTCTTCAGCGCCCCTGTCGCGGAACGACGCAATTACGTTGGTATAGATGAACTCGGCATACTTCGAAGACAGGAAGGAGGGCTTTCTCAGGACGGAGTTGATGATATCCGGCACTTCCTCGTCGGCGATCATGCTGAGCGCCCAGACGGTCTTGTTGATAATGTGCGGATCTTTTTCGTGCTGCAGGATCGACCGGTAGAGCTCTTTCATCTCGGGCAGCTTCATGAGCCCCAGCTTTTCCACGGCCAGGAAGCGTGTCGTCCATGACTGTGAACCGGTCAGCTCCTGAAAATAGCGGTCCAGTCCGAGATTCCGGACTTCATCCTGGAGGCGCTCCCGCGTCTCTTTCGGGCAGCTCGCCATCATTTCGGCGATTACATCGCCCCACACCTCGTATTCCTGGTGTTTCAGCGGCTTGGCAACCCGGATATCCTCGCCGGCCATTTTCCTGCCCATGACCTCAAGACAGCGCTCTTTGAGCCTCCTGTAGCGCCTTGCCTGGTGCTCCACGAAGATCTTGTGACATATCAGCAGGGCAAACAGAAAAAAGATGATGAACATCATCGAAGAGATGACGACCAGCAGCACTTCCCGTGTCTTTGCCAGGTGCAGCATGGCCTTGAATGTCAGCATTTCCCGTCACCACCTGCTCCGAGCCGGCAGGCAGAGCCGCTCATCACTGAATTTGCTCCGTAGTGCAAATACAACCTCCATCTTCAGAGTATCCTGTTTTCTCATTCTGCATCTTTAAGTGCGAAAGGAAGTAATCAACCTATTGCGCCGCTGACGCGGGGACCAGAACGAGTTTTCTGTGGAATGCCGCTTCAAAGAGCTCGCGATTGTTCTTCGCGCCGAAGAGTTCGACGGAAACATCGCTTTCCCCTTTGACCCTCACCGTCAGGGCGGAGTCGGAAAGGGAGCAGTCGAGAGCCGTCACCATGCTGTTTCGGCGGCGATCAAGGCCGTCGGCAAGCCGCACGATGCCTCCGAGTCTCTTGACCAGGAGCCGATCGCTCGAGGCAAGCCGGCTGAAGCTTGCATGCTTTTTCTTCGGAAGGGCCTTCCGGTGATAGCGACCGATTTGCGCGATCAGTTCACGCTCCCGCGGCGTGAACCCGAACAGGTCGGAGTGCCTGATCAGGTGGTAGGTGTGTTTGTGGTGGTCCGAGTAGCGGATGATGTACCCGACATCATGCAGCAGTGCAGCCGCTTCAAGGATCTGCCGTTCCTTTTTGCCAAGACCGAACGGGAAGGCAACGGCATCGAAGATCTCCAGGGCCAGCTTTGTGACGTGTTGCGGGTGTATCCTGTCATGGTAGCAGGCGTGGGCAAATTCGAGGATCGAATCCCGCCAGTTCCTCGGCTGGCTCTCCGCAGGGAGGAGGTTGTGCTTCTTCAGCCCCTTCAGGATCAATCCCTCCCGGATCCCCCGTTCGTTGATCTTGAGTACGTTGGTCTTGAAGAAATCCATCAGCTCTTCCACCACCGCCACGCCGGCCACGATGATGTCCGCCCGGTCGGGCTGCAGACCCGGCACTCCCCTGCGCTCCTTCAGATTCTTTTCCAGGAGCATGGCGAGAAGGTGTGCAACCTCGGTGTGGAACACCTCGGAGCCGTGGACAGAGTCATAGCCTTTCTTGAGCTGCGCCGCATGTATTGCGGCCAGGGAAGTCATGGTCCCTCCCGAGCCGAGCAGGCACTGGACCGGAATCTCGTCGGCAGGGAAGGCCCCCTTGAGAGTCTTCCGGATATGCTTGCGCAGCCTTTGATAATCCTCGCGCCTGATCGGATCGCTTCTGATGAAGCCTTCCGTAAGCACGACCGCCCCCAGTTCCAGGGAATAGATCTTGTCGATATGCTTCCCCAGCGTGATGACTATTTCCACGCTCCCGCCGCCGATATCGACCATGGCGCAGCATTTGCCTTCCAGATCGAAGTTGTTATGCGCACTCAAGGCTGCAAGTTCCGCTTCCTCCTCGCCGCTG
>DATNCC010000285.1:0-4661 GCA_035571735.1 Dongiaceae bacterium
GTGCTCTCGCAGCTGGCCATGACCTGGGAAATCATCTTTGCCGACGACGGGAGCGGGGACGGCACCTGGGGAGAGATTGCGGAGTTGCATCTCCATGACGGCCGGATCAGGGGGGTGAGGCTGTCGCGGAACTTCGGGCACCAGTATGCTCTGATGGCGGGCCTGGCCCACGCCCGGGGGGGAGCGGTGATCTCCATGGACGCCGACCTCCAGCACCCGCCAGCCATGATTCCCGAGCTCGTTGAGCAGTGGCGGCAGGGGTACAAGGTGGTTCATACCCGCCGCCTCGACCCGCCGGATATCGGGCGCTTCAAGAAATGGAGCTCGGATCTCTTTTACACCATATTTTCCCTGCTGAGCGGCGTCCCCATGGCAAGCGGCATGGCGGATTTTCGGCTGCTGGACCGCCAGGTGCTGGATGAAATCCTGCTCTTCCGCGAGGAGGGCCTGTTCCTGCGGGGCATCGTGCAGTGGATCGGCTATGAAAGTACCACACTGTCATATCAATGCCGGGAAAGGTTCAGCGGAACAAGCAAGTACACCTTGCTGAAAATGATCAAATTCGCCTGGACCGGGATCACGTCGTTTTCCGTCATTCCCCTGCGACTTGGGATCTACATCGGGATATTGACCAGCATGCTGGCGTTTGCCGAGATGACCTATGTTATCTACATGCGCCTTTACACCGATACCCTGGTACCCGGATGGGCCTCCGGGATCGCTATCGTATCATTTCTGTTCGGCATCCTTTTCATTCTACTGGGATTAATCGGCGAATACATCGGCCGAATCCTGATCGAGGTTCGATGCCGCCCCCGCTTTCTGGTGAGCGAACGGATCGGGATGGTAAATGAAGCAACGAAAGGTGTTGCATCGCTTTTGTGAAATATGGAATCAGCTTGTTGGTTCGACGTGACGAAATACCAGAAACTTGTTTGCAAGGTACGAAACGGCGGTATAGATTACCCCTGCAATTATCTGGCTTGAACCTGCAGATTGGCCGTTATCGATAAGCAGTTTGAGAATGCCGAGATTCGCTCCGTAAGCCAGGCAAAAAATCCCCAGGAAGGCCGCTGCCTCGGGGGTTTTGGCGCGAGAGCTTTTGAACGTGAAAACCCTGTTGAGCAGGTATGAAACCGACAAACCGACCGCATAGCCTGCAACGTTGCTCAGGAACGGCCCCCAGCCTAATCCGTACATGCAGGAGAAGATGACGATGTAACCGATGGCGGTATTCACTACCCCAACCGCCAAAAACTTGCCGAACTGCTTCATTATTCCGCCACGACATGTAGATTGTTTCAACTTTAAGCTCGCTGACGAGCCCGCCATTTGCTTCCCGGGAATGCCTTACCTGCTCCCCCGCCGGCACTGATTATGGGGGAGCGCATTCACCCGAATTCCCGGACAACAGGATGTTGCGAAGCTGTGTGGCTTCGAATAGTTCGACTGATCTGAGGTCGGACAAATAGAAGTCGGCAATAGATTCCCTGTTCACCCAACGGCTTTTCTCCGCGGCAAGCGCTTGCCCCACGTGAAAAACCAGCTCGATCCTGCCATTGTCACGAATCTTGTCTATCCCGCACAGAGCGCGTGCCGCTGTCATGTGACCGCTATACAGCACCCCGACAATCCGGGAGGGATACTTCATGCCAAACGATCTCGCAATCTTGATTGCAAAAAGAGAACAGGTGTTAAGGACAAGATGTTTGATAATGTTAACCAAATAATAGGGCAAAAAAAGGTCCCGCAGGCTGTTAATGAAAAATGGCTCTCGTGATATCCTGATTTCTTCGATTCCAAATTCCCTGGCAAGTTTGCATGCAATTGCGAATGTCCACGGCAACATGTGCACATGGATATGACCGTCTATCGCGCTGATTTTTCTGGTGCCGGAGACGCGAAGGATAGCCTGGATCTGCGCGCGCCACTCTCTTTCAATTTGATGCAGAATAGATTTCCTGCGGGCACCAGTTGAGAATAATAAAGATATGAGCAGTGAAAAAAAGGTATGTTTCAGACAACCTTCCTCGTCTGTCAATTGCGGCAATTCAGATGGCGGCGCGCTACTGCTTCCTTCTGAAAGGTTCAGGTGAGCAGAAAGTCTGGCCGGTCTATGAGCATTATTCGCCAATCCGGTTGCAAGCATGTCGGTTGCCTGGCCGTTTGCGAGGATGCTGAAGCCATCCAGCACACCGGAAGTCCACGCCGAAACAATATCGCGGGTGACTGATTCAGTTGCGCCCGCATCGTCAGAGTGAATCAGTACATCTTGTTTCCGGTAAGGGCACATAGCTATTTTCCTGAATTCGTGACGGCGGAGTGCCGGAATGCGCGGAAGCCGGAGCGGCCCGTCGCTTGTGCCGGAACAAGCCTGTATTGTCAGGTGTCCTCCGCTTCTCGGTCAATTAATCATGAAATCCTTAAGCTATAGGCGTTCCGGGCAAATGGAGGCACGGAGACGTCACGGATTCAGGATATTTTCAACTGATGACGAAGGATGTACGTTTCAAGTGCGCCAACAGGCAACGGCATCCCCAATTGTCTTGGAAGCAGGTCAGCAACCGCCTGCATACCCAAACGTTCCAGAATATACCTGAAGGTATATGAAAGCGCGACCGGTTGAGATACGACGGTACACTGCCGGATGTCGCCAAGAACGGAAGCTATGGCGCGATTCGCACATGCTATGGCACCTGCATCGGTTGGCATGGCGAGATGCTCGCCAGGAGAAAAATACGGCCAGAATCTCCCCAATGCCCTTCTTGCCGCGCTTCCATAGTCAGGGCATATCATATAAAGCAAGCCGCCTGGGCACAGCAACCGCAGCAACGCGCTGATAAAGTCAAGGGGGCTGATTACATGCTCCAGCACGGCTGTAGATATCACCATGTCATATTGTTGCCTGAAGTCATCGGCAAAATTCGTCCCGTTGATATCAAGCTTATGCCACACGACGTCAGGGGCGTCAGCTGCTACGTATGCGGGGCGATCGTGCAAATCGACCGCCGTCCCGTGAGAATTCGGAAACGACTTCGAAAGGTTTACGGCAAGCTCTCCGCCGCCGGCTCCGACATCGATCCAGGTAAATTCACTGTGACGATCCAGTCTCCGGATCTCCTGCACGCGGGAAACGGCGAGGGTGTGCCAGGGCTGCAAAAAATCCTCGGGATTACCTTTCCGGTAATGTTCGGGCAGACCCGACGTATATAACCCATAGAGGCGATTGAGGGTGTCACGAGCAGGTGGCGGCAACGTCATTCCGGAACCGCACCCGGCACATTGAAAAAAATCGAAGGGGCCATGGCTGGGGAATTGCTTGTGATACAAGTCGGAATGAGTTTTAACCAGATCGGGACTCCCGCAAAAAAGGCAGGTCATGGCGTCAGAATCCATCCCAGTCCCCCGCAAAGGCGACCCATTCCCTGTTCTCCTGAAGATGGAGAATCGGCTGAACATCTCCCATAAGCAGAAATTTCCTGGGGGACAATCTTTCGGGAACCTTGATAAAACGCGCGGTCAAGGACGTTTTTATCGGGTTGTTTATTGCCAGGACCATGGTGGCATGGCAACCATTTCGGGAAGACCACTTTTCGGCAAATTTATAAAGTGAAGTCCGAACAACGTCCTGATGAGCCCAACACTCCAGGATCAATCCAAATTTAACATGTGAAAACCGCACCTTCCGGAGAACTATGTAACCCAGCAGCTGTTCCTGCTCAATGTACCCGAATAGCTGATATGTATATACCGGATGGTTAAGATAGCGCCAATTGAGAAACTCGTATGATCTCTCGATTGCAACCATGTCGTTAGTCATAAAGCCTTTCAGGTGCGGTGCGAAGCGATCCAGCCTGTCGTTCAGGCATACTATGGTACCCGCGGAAGCCCGCCCCAGTCCGGCGAATACATAGAAATTCAACTGATCAATGGTGGTCCATCTGAATTTCCGAAACCCGGGTTCAGAGTTTTTGTTCGGATAACCGAAAAAAAATTCATCCTGGCCTAATACGGCCTTCAATTCATGCAAACATTTTGAAAAAAGCCATTTTCCCCGGGCTTTTGGAAGGGTAGCAGTGTCGCATGACTGCCAGCCGGAAATCCTGGTCGGCCCGGCACTGATAGTCAGCGGAAACATCGCATTTGCGGCGACAAGCTCCCCATCGATTCTGGCCAGGGCGATCTTTGCTTTTCCCGCCGGTGCAGCGTATTTCCAGCGATAATAGTCCGGAGTTTGAATCAGCAGGCGCTCTTTCTGGCCAGGGACATCAGCAAAGGCTTCCTGCTGAAGTCCGGAAAATTCAATATAATCAAGGTCGTCGGAATTTATTACTGAGATATTCATGATAACCTTTACAAAATCCATTACTTGGTGGCTCTGCTGCACAAGATCTGCAAGATGCGCCGTTATACTATTGGATGCATCAAGACAAAGTCAAACAAATCCTGAGTCAGTGCTCAGGGTTCAATAAGCCTATCAAGCAGTGCTGTGGATCACAGGATACGCAGGCTTCCCAAACAGACCATTCCATGGTATACACCTTCAGCGCACAAGTGCCGCCCAAAGCGGGCTGGACAAAGGCGCACGTGTGCAGAGGAAGAACATTGGCAAGACGTGAATGGGAAACCACAGGTATAAAATGATGAGGACGGACAGGGTA
>DATNCC010000286.1:0-4904 GCA_035571735.1 Dongiaceae bacterium
CGGTTCGTTCGTTCTGACCCCGCGCAAATACGGCCGGCCCCTCAAGTTCGGGCCGTTCAAGGATGCCAGGTCCCCTTACCACGATACCGCCTATTCCGAGCTGCATACGGTGTCGGAGTTGTGCGGCACCTGCCACAACGTGACCCACCCGACGAACCGGATACCGATCGAACGAACCTATGATGAGTGGAAGGATAGCCCATATGTCTCGGCCGGGATCGGCTGCCAGGAGTGCCACATGACCCCTGGCCCGGGCTACGTGAAGAATCCGGGCCGTGCCGCGATCGGCGGCAAGGAGCGGGAACATATCTTTACTCACTACTTCGTCGGTGGCAATACCACGGTGCCGACCATGCTCGGCTCTGAGAAACATGCCCGGCTGGCGACGGAAATGCTGCAGGGAGCGGCCCGGATGGAACTCATCTCGGTGCGCAATGTGCGCCCCGGCGGCACTGCGACCGTGGTTATCCGCGTCCATAATTCCGGCGCCGGTCACAAACTGCCGACAGGGTTTCCGGAGGGGCGCGAAATGTGGGTGGACTTTCGGGTGCTGGACGGGCAGGGCAATGAACTCTACCGTCTGGGCAGGATAGACGGCAAGGGGCGCCTGGAAGAGGGGACCCGCGCCTTCAAGGTCGTGCTGGGCGATGACGAAGGCAACGTCATCGATCTCGAGGTCTGGAAAGCGACGAGAATCCTCCACGACAGCAGGATTCTGCCGAAAGGATATGCGGACGTCAGGTTCGATTTCCAGGTTCCGCCGGACCTTGCCGGGGAGCTGGCCATCAAGGCAGACCTCTGCTATCACTCGTTCTCCCAGGCGTTCGTCGATCTCCTGCTGGGCAAGGATGCACCCAGGGTGCAGACGGTGGTTATGACCTCCTTGTCAGGCCAGGCAGCGCTGGTGCCCCACTGATGGTGGTCTCAGCGCTTCAGGGCGTCGTCGACCAGTCTGACCCCGTCTATTTCAGTCAGGGGAGCAAACTTATAAAAGGAGAATGCTCCGCATGTTGTCCAACCCGTACTCCTTGTTACCCCCCCCATACCAGGCCGACTTTGAGTCCGGAGGTGCTCCGCAAGCCTGTCAGGCAGGAGCTGTCTTGAAGTCTTCAATATTCAGACAGGGAGTATTGGCCGGGATTGTTTCGAGACTGGTATTGAATTGAAAAGGAAGGCTCATGATCGGACAGTAGAGGGAGAAAAGTCCGTCCGGCAAAGGATCGATCGGCGAAATCAGTTCATCTACTTCAGGAATTGAAACCCCGGCAGCTTTTCAGCGACCGGGGTTTCAATTCCTGGAGCGGGAAACGGAATTCGAATCCTCTCAACTACAGGACGTTTTTTTGCAAAATCTTCAACTACAAGCGGTTACACCAACTTAAGCCCCGCTTCAGTTTGCCGACGGCACCAGAGATCGGCGAGCTCTTTATGGATACTGACAGTCTGGTGAAAGAATTCTTTCACTTCGATCTATCGTGAGGAACCGTAACCGTTACTGACTTTGCAGTCTTGATCCCCCCCCCATCGATAACGACGACGGTGATCGTATATTTCCTCCCGTCTGTGTCGTTTCCGTTTCTCCAGGCCTCCAGCATAATAGTGCTGCCAAACGTCAGATTGTTGTACTCGAACTTTCCGTATTCATCGCTCACGGATATGGAAACCGACTTAATATTGGAACCGTAAGCTTCAACTTTTCCTGCTATCGTCACCGGCACCATGTGATGATTTGGCGGCCAAATGACATCCGGAGTCGCGGTGATCGTGATTTGAGGCGGTCTTGTTACCAGAACGACCTTCGCTGTTGCCGTGACCCCATTGCCTGCTGCATCGGCCGATGCAGCGATTATTACATTTTCACCTTCCCTGAGTCCGGAAATATCGACCTGCCAGGTTGTAGCGGTCGGATATGAAACTTCGCCCACTGTTGTCGTGCCACAGGTCACGGTTACCGTTGTCCCGGCTTCTCTCACGCCGCTTACCGACAGGCTCGGCTGGCTGGTCTGACTGGGAACCGGATCGATGTTGAGCATCGGTGGCGTGATGTCATAGATGACGTTGCGCTGGACGCTGGTCGATGTACCGACCTCGTTAGTTGCCGTAACGACAATGCTGTAGGTCTTCTCCGCAGCGAAGTTCACCGTCTGTTCGAATGTGCCGTCAATAACCTGCGGTGTGAAAATCTCATTGTCTTTGTTTATTGTCACGCCGACCGATGTAAGGGCGTCATTTACCGTCCCCTTGATAGTCAGGCCTCTTTGGCTGGTCCGCATGTCCTGATTAGGCTCGGTTATGGCCAGGGACGGTTTCTGGTCGTCGTAGAGGACAGTCCGTTTCAGGGAGCTCTGGTTCCCCGCAAGGTCGGTGGCAGTTATTTCGATGGTATTGTATCCGGGCTCCAGGATTAGCGTGGTAGTAAAGGCCTCGCCGCTCATTAGGGCATTCTGGACAATGTCCTTCCTCTTGACCGTTACGGTGGATGTTTTGTCCACTGTCCCGCTCACTTCGAGGAGCACTTTACCGGTCTTGCTGTTGTCCGCCGGCGTTGTGACAGCCAGGACCGGCGCTGTCTGGTCGAGGGTCACTGTCCTAGTGTCCGCTGTCGTGTTGCCGGCGCTGTCTGTTGCTGCAATGGTTATATTGTTGACGCCGTTCCTCAGCAGCAGCGCATAACTGAAACTCCTGTCCGCATTCACCAGTACGTCTATATCGTTGACTGTGACCCCTTTTACTTCAGTTATGTCCGTCACCGTCCCTGCAATATTCAGGGTTTCGTTATTGGTGTATGCACCGTTGCTCAGGGTTGAAATCGCCAGTACCGGCGGGGTCGTATCGATGACATAATTTTCGGTTTTAATCTCGCTGTTATTCCCGGCCAGGTCCCTCCCGAAATATTTGAGGGTTGCGCTCGCCGGGATAGGGATCGGCTGGCTGTACGTAGTGGCACTTGCGGTCGGTGTTGTGCCATCGATGGTGTAATAGATGACGGCCTGCTCATTGGCGGCAAGGGCTACACTCTGGGTTGAGTTGTAGATCCCACCGGCAGGCGTTGCGCCAACAGCAGGCGGGGTGGTGTCGACAGTGATCGTCGCAGTGGCCGTAGCGCTCTGGTTCCCAGTCGCGTCCACCGCATAGGCAGCGATGGTGTTGCTCCCCTCCTTCAGTCCGGAAACATTCACGCCCCAGGTGGTGGGGGTCGGGTAGGAGATAGTGCCGATCGTGGCCCCTGCGCAGCTGACGGCAACGCTGGCGCTGTCGCTGCTCCTGGTGCCTGTAATGGTTTTGCTGGTGGTGTTGATCGGCGTGGAAACAGGATCGAGGGTCGGAGCTACAGGTGGCGTGGTGTCCAGGACGACCGTCAGGGTCACTGGCAGGCTGTTGAAATTCTGGCTGTTCAGCGCGGTGACTGAGATGGTGTTCATTCCTTGCGACAAGGGATAGCTTGCCTGCCAGGTGGTCGCCCCATTGAGCGGCACCAGGGTGTTCCCGTTCACCACGATAGCCGTATTGGCCGATTTGGTGCCACTGAGGGTGATGATAGTGGAAGTCGTCGGAGATATGACGGAGTTTACCGTCGGCACGTTGACGACGTAGTCGCGGTAGTGCTGCTGGATTTCAATATCCGAGAGGGCGCGGTTATAGATGGCAACTTCGTCAATGAGGCCGGGGAAATAGGACCCCCAACTGTGTTTACCTAAAACTAATTGCACAGCATTATCGACGCTGAGAGCAGAGTCGGAATGATTCATAAGAGCTTTGAGTTCACCATTAATATAAATCTTTGTCGACATTCCTTTCCTAATGCCAACAACATGATACCAGGTGTTTACATTAATACTTGTATATGCAGCAGTATTTCCCCAAAGATTCTGGCTTGTTATGAAGATCTTAACCGTACACGTATGTGACGGCGATCCATACGTTGATAATTCCATCCCCCATCCGGGACTTTTTGTGGATGAGGAATTCTTGTTTATAATTCCATATTGACTATTTGTCGACAAAGTGTCATCGACTTTGATCCAATATTCAACGGAAAAATCCCCTGTGCCAAAATTCAAGGATGGATTGTCTTGAATTGTTATATAGTCATTTGAACCATCAAAACTCCCAGCCTGTGTACCCACCTTGGCATTCGGACTGAATGTCACTCCGTTGTTCGGTGTCCAATGATTGCCGACCACGGACGCATCCTTCCAATCTCCGTCCATGTGCCAGAGGCCGACCAGATTGGGATCAGTAGCGTTAGAGAGTGCCGCCATGGCTGTCACCGGTACCGTAATGAGTGCCGTCAGCATTAAAATGCCCACCATCAGATTACGTAGCGAGTTCATTTTTGTTACCTCCCGTGCGCTGAATTTCGTCAAAAACAAAATCTCTGAATACCGCCCGGCCTCCGTTTACGAAAGGGAGGAGAAAACAGCGAAAACTAAAAAAGCCCACTCCGAAAAAGGGCAGGCTTTGGCATGATGAAGATAAAATCATCCTGCAAAGTCACTTCGACGGCCCCTCTAACCAGCTTGCGCTGGATGGTGGCTCTGTGCCACACGGTTACCCGTGCTTTACCCTTTCGGCGACTTGCCCCGATTTTCTCAGCCTATGCGACAATATTCCGCTGAATGGTTCGAAATCGAGGCGTATTGAATTTTAAAAGAACAAACCCTGAAAACATTAACTGCGGCTTTTGATAAGCCAGAACATTCAAAGAAGGTGTCAATGTCCCAGAGCATCTTCTTTATCAAATAAATATTGTGCATTTAATAAAAAAAGGAGCGCTCACATCTTCCGAAGATGAGAGCGCTCCTTGTGTCGGTAAATACCGGGTGCCAAGATGCAAATTCATCTCTTCGGCAACCCGGCTATCCTTTTATGTCAGGACCCGTGGCTTTGCGTCACCAAATTAC
>DATNCC010000287.1:0-14994 GCA_035571735.1 Dongiaceae bacterium
CCGTATGCGGAGAGAACACCGAGGCGGGAAGTGATAGCTTCAACGCCGTGAGCAAGTGCATCCATACCGGTGTATGCGGCCAGGTCGCCTGGCATGCACTGGTGGATCAGCGGGTCATTGACTGATTTGCTGGGCGTACAGTTCGGATCGAAAAGGGCCATCTTGTATTTCTTGTCGGTGTGGTTGATGATCGAGAAGCATGAAATTTCCGAGCCGGTACCCGATGTGGTATTGATGGCGAGCTGGGGAATAGTGTTGGCCTTGGTTGCCTTGAAAGCCCCTTCGAAGCTCCTGACATCCTGTCCGTCATGGCTGTGAACGAGTTTGATGGCCTTGCAGGCGTCATGGGAGCTGCCGCCGCCGAGACTGATGATGCCGTCAAATTTACCGGCGGCCAATGCCTTGGCGCCTGCCATTACTTCAAAGTCCTTGGGGTTGGGGGTTACTTTATCAAACACCTCGGAGTTAACCCCGGCAGCCTTCAGCACGCCCTGGATTGTCTCGACAATGCCGGTGCCTTTCAGGCCGGTGGTTACGATCAGAGCATTGGTCATACCCAATGCTCTGGCATCATTACCAACCATTGTATGTGCGCCCCAACCGACATTTACGGATGGATAAGCGTGCATCATCTTGATCGGGTATTCAAGTCTTTCATTCTTAAGGGTCCGTTTTACATCTTTGTTGTGAGACATGGGTACTACCTCCTTTTTTGGTGTGGGTTTTTGTGTAAGCTGATTTGCCTGCATTGATCTGTTACGTCACTGCCACTTCGTTCCTTTCCGGAATCTTCCACCACCTCCCCATAACCTGGTTTTACGATCTATTCCTGTATGCATAAAAAGAGCCGGTTATCACTACGTCATGGCTCATCGTGATCGTGTTGCCAATGACTTTAGCAAGTTGAATGCCAACTTTAATAGACATGTAATTACGGCTAGTTATGATTTGTTTTTTTGTGGGGCACATCGGAGGAGAAAAAGCTGCGGGGCAATATGGAACAGTTTTATATAATTATGTTCACAATATGGTGCTTTTGTGGGTATGGATTTTAGCTACAGTGGGGAATTTTCACCCAATCAACTCGACGTGGCCAACTCCTCCACCCAGTGGAGGGAGGTTGGAAGGGAAGATTCGCAGAATTTGCAGTCTTTCGGAAGATAGGCTCTAATGCAGCCGTGTGAAATATTGTCTGGCGGGGCTCAACGGCGGGAACTATGTACCTTTTGATAAATTGCCCGTCGCGTCTCGCAACGGTCATCCGGGGCCATGAGACTTCCGCAGCTCCCCCATGCACGTCCCATGCATCCCCCGCCGCAAAACGGTTTTCCTGAACAATCCTGACATTCCGGGATCTCGTCGGCGCGGCAGAGACTGATACCAAGCAGGGTTGACCAGAGCGGAGCACCTTCGGCAAAGGCGGCAACAAGCTCCTTTTCGAAAACATCCGTGACGGAGTATTCATCATTGTGACACAACAGACAGGGATAGAGTCTTCCGGTCGGCGTGAGATACGGGTTTTCGACAAACGTACAGCATTCCTGGCGGACAGCGGCACCTGTCCGCCACTCCAGAGCGGCCACGGTTCCAAGCTTCCGATAAAGTTCACGGAAATGCTCATCGTTATCGTACCTCTCCAGCAGGCTCAGGTACTGTTCCATCACGGGAGGGGCGACCAATGACGTTTCGGAAGCACGGCCGCAGATGACCAGGGAGCCGGTGGAGACCGAGCCAAGGCCCATTCTGTCGGCAAGATCGAGCAGCTCCGGAATTTCCCCGAGGTTGTGACGCATCTCGGTAAAGAAAATAGAGACTCTCTGTCCAAGCCCCTCCTGCACGAGCCTTTCAATTCCCTTCATGGCACCGCTATAGGCGCCTTCCCCCCGCACCAGATCGTGAGTTCGGGCCGTAACCCCATCCAGGCTGATCTGGATCGTAAATCCGGGGAAGTCCAGCTCACGCAACGGTTCGAGATGTTCTTCCCTCAGCAGCATGGCGTTGGTCTGGAGAGTGATTGTTTTGAATCCGAGGGAACTGGAGAACTTCAAGATATCCAGCCAGTGCGGATGGGAAAGCGGTTCTCCGCCGGTAATCCGGAGCCCTTCTCCGCCGATGGCTGCAAACTCTTCCACGAGCCGGCGGACTGTCCGGAGCGGCACGTGAGCATGGGAAGTCGCCTCACCCGCCTTGACCCAGCAATGGCAGCACTTAAGATTGCAGGCGCCGGTGATGGCAAGTGTCAGCATTTTGGGGGGGCGCAAGCCTGCCAGATCCAGCTGTTGCATGAGTTCTGAAGGTTTCATGGTCTGATTACCCCCGAGGAGGTGTAGCTTTATTCTACACTGGGTATTTATTACACAGCACCTCTGATCCCTGGTGTGGCAAAAAACTACAGCGCTGTTCAAAGAGGAATAAAAACCTGGACCCTGCGTAATCCGGCTAAGGTGCGACGAGCAGGATATCTGTGCCTGCAGTCACAACTCCCCCTTCAAGCACCCTGGCAAAAATCCCTTCCTTGGGCATGACACAGTCTCCGGCCTGATAGTAGATCGCGCACCGGTTGTGGCATTCCTTGCCGATCTGGGTAACCTCCAGAAGCGTTGCCCCCAGCAGGAGCCTGCTGCCTACCGGAAGAGAGATCAGCTCTATCCCTCTGGTCGTGATGTTTTCGGCAAAATCTCCCGCGCTGACGGACAGACCCATGGCGCGCATCTTGTCGATGCTTTCCTGGGCAAGCAGGCTGACCTGGCGGTGGCCGGCTCCGGCGTGGGCATCCCCGGCAATTCCGTGATCCGGAACAAGCTCAATGGCGGGAACCGGTTTTTTACGTTCCCCTTTGTTTAGACTGGTACAGACTGCCAGAACAGAACCGGACATTTATGTGCTCCTTCAGTGATATTCGATAAATAGTAACTTCCCAGGTAGTCAGGGTGAAGGCTGAAGGTTATTCTTTTCACCTTCACCCTTCACCCAGTTTTTTGATGCTCATCCGCCGATGGAGGACATATTGAACGCCTGATGATGACACTCTTCCGGATTCATCTGATGACGAACCGGCTTGATATCGACGATTGCACCCAGAGCCTGGGCGAGAAGCGTACGGGAACCGGCCTGCAGTGACGGTTTCAGGTCGACCTGCGACTCGGCAAAGAGGCATCCTCTGGCCATCCCTGAGGAGGTGACCCTGATCCGGTTGCATTCGGAGCAGAAGTGGTGCGAAACCGGGGTGATGACACCAAGGGTGCCGGGTGCACCGAGAATACGGAAGTTACGGGCGGGGCCGGCCATTTCAGCCTGTTCAAGAGGCATCAGGGTGAAGTGCTGCGCCAGACGCTCCAGGATCTCGGAACCCGGGACCACCAGCCGTTGCCAGTTATGCTCACGTATCGCCGGCATGTACTCGATGAAGCGGACGGTGATTGCCGAGCTGTTTGCCAGCGTGGCGAAGTCCAGGATCTCGTGATCGTTGACACCGCGCATTACCACCATGTTGAGTTTGATCGGAAAACCGTACCTTTTTGCCGCCTCTATTCCTGCCAGGACACGTGTCAGATCACCGGAGCGGGAAATCTGGGCGAAGGTATCATGATTGAGAGAATCGAGGCTGATGTTGAGCCGCTGCACCCCGGCCGCGCGAAGATCGATAGCCATTTTTTCAAGCAGCATGCCGTTCGTTGTCAGGACAAGTTGTTTCAATCCCGGAATTTCAGCCAGCTTGTGCAAAAACCGGACAATATCTTTACGCACCAGCGGCTCGCCGCCGGTAATCCGAATCTTGTCTATGCCGATTGAGACGGCTGTCTGTGCGATCAGGTAGAGCTCTTCGTAGCTGAGAATATCGCCGTGGGAGACTTTGCCGATCCCTTCCTCGGGCATGCAGTATCTGCAGCGCATATTGCAGCGATCAGTAACGGAGAGTCGCAGGTAATTGATAGTTCGTCCATGAGAATCCAGAAGCGGCATCAGGGCTCCAATCCGTAGCGTTCCAGCTTGCTGTACAGGGTCTTGCGGTCGATTTCGAGCAGTTTGGCGGCCTGGCTCTTGTTTTGGTCTACCTGCTCCAGAACCTTCCGGATATGGTCACGCTCAACAACCCAGAGCGGCGCGGGCGTAAAGGTCGAGGCCTCGTTGCGTGTTACACTTGCAGCCGGTGAGTACACCACCTTTTGCGGCGCAAATGGAAACAGATCCGGGGTTATAATCGGCTCGTTGGCGAGAATACAGGCCCTGCGGATTGTGTTGCGTAGTTCCCTGACATTCCCGGGCCACTGATAGGAGATGAGCGACGCCATGGCTTCATCGGTGATTTCCCAGCTTCGCGCATCATTTTCATTGCACTGCTGGATGAAATACCAGGCCAGCGGGATGATATCTTCGGTACGTTGCCTGAGCGGCGGCACCGGGATCGGCAGCAGGTTGATCCGGTGAAAGAGGTCTTCCCTGAATTCGCCGCGACTGACGCAGTCAGCCAGGATCTTGTTGGAGGCAAAGACGAAACGGACGTTGACGCGGATATCATGGCTCCCTCCCATGCGACGGAAGGTGCTCGTTTCGAGGATGCGAAGGAGTTTGACCTGGACGTCGAGGGGCATCTCGGAGATCTCATCCATGAACAGGGAGCCGGTGTCGGCCAGCTCGAACAGACCGGCCCGCCCTTTATTGGCTCCGGTAAATGCACCCTGCATGTGGCCAAAGAGTTCGCTCTCCGCCGTATTGGCATCAAACCTTCCGCAGTTGACCGTCACAAACGGTTTGTTGCTGCGCCGGCTGGCATCGTGTACCGCCCTGGCAATCAGCTCCTTGCCGGTGCCGCTCTCTCCGGTGATCAGCACGTGCTCGTCGGTAGCCCCCCAACGCTGCACTGTTTCCAAGACCTTCTGTATCGGCTGACTTTTGCCGATGATGCGCTGATTGCCAAAACGGCTTATCTCAAGCTTGAGATTGATGTTTTCCAGCCTTAAGCGGTTCTTGTCACAGGCCTTGTCGATCAACATCTCCAGTTCATCCAGTTTTATCGGCTTGGTGAGGTAATCATAAGCGCCATGCTTGATGCATTCCACGGCAGTTTCGATGGTGCCGTGGCCGGTAAACATGATGATTTCCGGAATAGTTGACTCCGCACGCATCTGTTTGAGAGTTTCGACGCCATCCATGCCGGGCATGCGAACGTCCAGCAGCACCACGTTGAATATCTCTTCCCGGTATATGGTCAGCCCCTCTTCACCGCTCGCTGTAACCGTCACCTTGTAACCGGAACGGGACAACTCCATCCGCAGCAGTTCACGGAGCGATTTGTCGTCCTCGACAACAAGAACCTTTGTATCGTTACGGACTATTTTTGACATGTCGGCATCCTGACGGTAAATTTTGATCCTCTGCCTACCTGGCTTTCCACGCTAATATCGCCGCCAAGGCGCTTAATGATGTTGTACGTAACAGCGAGTCCAAGACCAAGGCCATGCCCGACGTTCTTTGTGGTGAAGAACGGATCCCAGATCTGGTCGATGGCATCTTTGGAGATCCCGCAGCCGGAATCCCGAATCTGGAACATGACCATCGATTGATCCGTCACTTTGGTTGTAATTTCCACCAGTCCGGCTCCTTCAATAGCTTGATGGGCATTTATAAGAAGATTCATGCACACCTGACGAAGACCGGCCGGATCACCAATAACATCTGGCAGATCGCTCTGGAAGTTGGTCAGGATCTCGATTTTTTCGTAACGGGATTTGTACCGGACGAGTTCAAGAACCTCATTCAAAACATCATTGATGTTCACGTTGCTGACAGATCCGTCCGACTTGCGGCTGAAGGAGAGCAGACAGTCGATAATCCCTTTGCACCGGTATGATTCCCGAATGATTACCTCCAGATATTTTGGAAAAACTTCAAACCTCGGATCATCAACCAGCGAGAGTTCGTCTTTGAAGCGTCTGAGCAGAGCCTCCGCATAGCCGGCAACCGATGAAAGCGGGTTATTGATCTCGTGGGCGACTCCAGCAGCCAGAACTCCGATGCTGGAGAGCTTTTCGGCCTGCATCAGTTGCAGCTCCTGGAGACGTTTTTCGGTTACATCGCGAAGAAAGAGGAGCGCACGATTATGCTCGCCCTTACTATCCTCGATCGGTGTTGCCGTAATATCAAAATAGCGGGCTTTCCCTTCCGGGAGTTGCGAAGAAAACGAAATTTCAGTCTGTTCTCCAGCCAAGGCCCGCTCTACGGGACAATCATTGGGAGAAGATTCGTGTTCCGGGTGAAACAGTTCGCGGCATGAGCAGCCCGGGAGGGTCTGCTGCGGAAAATAGTGCGGGCAGACGTGATTGCGATGCTGGACCATGCCTCTGTTGTCGTAAACTATAACACCGTCACTGATGGAGTCAAACAGGGCCTGGAATTCGCTGCTTTTGCTGCGCAGCCCCAAATTTGCCGCCTCCAGTTCATGAATTTTCTGTTTAACCTCGGCATAAAAGCCGATTTTGGAATTGTCCAGACCAAGCAGCCGCTCAAGCGCTGATTCATCCAGAGTTGTTCGAACGGCAACCTTGTTCATCAGTAAACCCTCTCCAGGATGTGCAGAAGATCCTCTTCATCCGCTTCACGCGGGGAAGTGACCAGGCAGACGTCTTTGAGTGCCTGACGCGCCAGTTCAGGCAGATCTTTGCGGAGGACTCCGATGCTGCGCAGGCTGCGCGGGGCTCCGCTGGCCTCGATAAGAGAATCGAGTGTTTCCTGAACTTTTTCACTGGCAGCGCTGATATCTCCGTTGGCACGGTGTCCGAGCCCCCAGGCAAGTTCCTGAAGTTTTTCGGTAACGACCGGAATATCGTAGCGGATCACTTCCGGCAGCAGAATCGCATTGATGCTGCCATGGTTTGCGTCATAGAGACCACCTATCGGATGAGCCAGGGCATGGACAATGCCGAGCATGGAATTGGAAAATGCCATCCCTGCATGCAGACTGGCTCGTGCCAGATTTTCAAGATCTTCCGGTCTATGTTCGTGAACAGCGCCAGCCAGACTATCCGACAGAAGACGCAGCGCCTTGACGGCGTGAACGTCGGTGAGGGTCGTAGAGGCAATAGAAAAGAAGGCCTCAATGGCGTGACTGAGGGCATCTGTGGCGGTTGTGCCGACAAATTCGTCCGGCAGGGTTATAAGGGTGTCCGGGTCCGTCAGACTGATATCCGGAGCAATACAGCGGCTCATGATGCAGATCTTGCGGCGGTGTTCGGTATCGCTGATTATGGCGAACTGGGAGACATCGGAACCGGTACCGCAGGTCGTGGGGCAGAGGACCAGCGGCGGGAGAGGACGAATGATCCTGTCAGGCCCTTCAAAGTCGCGGATATTTCCTCCGTTGGACACCAGAATAGCGATTGCCTTGGCCGCATCCATGGAACTGCCGCCACCCAGGCCGACAATCACATCGGCGCCGTGGCGCAGATACTCCCTTACCCCGGCTTCCACCTCGTGATCCTTGGGATTTGGAGTAATGCCGTCAAAATATATAAATTCAAGTCCGGCATCAAGAAGGCTCCGCATGGACTTATCGACCCATCCGGCATGAAATAGTCCCTTATCGCTGACCAGAAAAATCTTTTTGCCCCCCAGTCTTCGGGCGCAGGGACCTATTTGACTCAACATGCCTCTGCCGAAAATAATTTCAGGCACTTCGAATTTATAATTATGCAGGGTGTGGCTGTTATGCGACTCCATCTCGAAACCTTTCTTCATCAAGAGCACCTAGTTCTTACCGCGAGATATACAAGCAATGGTCATGCCCAATACATAACCAGGTTATATAATTTCCACTGTTTTTTGCTTTTCAGTTCATGCGCCCGACACAACGTGGGCATAACCCGCCTTACTCAGAGAGAATGTGCACTTATTCTCCACGGTGTAGAACTCTTCCTCATTACCATATCACATAATAATTACAGCTTGTTACAAAATATGACGCTTTAATCTACAGTAACCGCTTTCGATACCCAGGTAGCGCAACCACAGATAACACACTGTAATACCTACACAAAACCATTGTTCTATTATTGGCACTACCGTTGCAGTCGGTATTCACCATCTACGCACTTATCCTGTTTTTCCGGATTTAGTAAGTTAGAAGTAATTTTCTGCATTTTTTGCAGATTAATTACTTCGTTAACGCACTTATCCTGTTTTTTCGGATTAGGTAAGACCATCTTAAAGAAAGGAGCTGCAGACCAGAGTGCAGTACGACGGCAGGACTATGATGAAGAGGTACGACGTTTTACAGTGGCGGGTCATGCAACGCCACTATTTGAAAATCACTACAACATGGAGGAGATCATCAATGAAAAAAAGCACAATATTAGCACTTGGACTTCTGGCAGCGGCATCGATGGTCGCCGGCAACCCGGCAAACGCGGCGTTTGAAATCGGCGGAGCAAACGGCTGGCAGCTCAGTACGGATGGCATTGTGGATTTATTCGCCACCTACAATTCGACAACCAAAGGACCAGGCCCCGGGCATTCGTTGAGTCTGCTGAGTGTCGGTGGCAATGAAGCCAAGAGCGATCAACGATTTGGCGAAGGCATCGGTCTGCTGCCGTCGGTAGTTGCCTTCAATGTCAAGGCTCCCACAACCAACGGCGTTGACTCGTCCGTCCGGGTCGGCATCTATCCGGCACTTCAGAACAAGGCAAACGCGACCGGCACTGCCAATCGTTTTGATACTTCTCCCAATATCGACTTCCGCGAATTCTTTTACACGGCCAAGGGCGCTTATGGTGAACTGCTGGTCGGTCGCGCCCTCAACCTCTATCAGGGCAAGAACATCCTGACCGACATGACGCTGCTGTCGGCCGGTGTCGTACCGGGAGCGGCATTTCGAGGCAATACTACCCTTGGTCATATCGGCTATGGCTATCTCTATACCAACTTCGGACCGCAGATCCGTTACACCACACCTGATTTCAACGGGACCAAAGTGGCCATCGCCATCGGTGAACCGTACGCAATCAGTGCCAACACGTCTAAAACCAACTCGCCCCGCTTAGAGGCCGAAGTTTCCTATGCCAAGACCTATGGCGGCACCGCTGTGCAAGCCTGGGTTTCCGGCCTGTATCAGAGCGCAACCCGTAGCGATGGTACTGTTGCTGCCCCTGTAGTCCGTCCGGGTGCGACCAACACATCAGTCGGCGGCGCCGGTGGCGTCGGTGTCGGATTCAGTGGCGTCAACCTTCTGCTCTCCGGTTATGGCGGTAAGGGACTCGGCATGGTCAGCGTTCAGGACGGTGACTTCCTCGGATCAACCTCAACCGATGCAGCAGGCAAAGAGAGAATTCATATGGGCTTCCTGGCCCAGGCCACCTACGCTCTGACCTCTTCGGTCACAGCGGGCATAAACTATGGTCAGTCCCGTCAGGAAGCTGGTACGGAAGCGCCGGGTGTTTCTCCGATCAAGATTCAGGAAGCGGCAACCGCGTCCGTCACCTACGGCTTCAACAAATTCACCAAGTTTACCGGCGAATATACATACGCACAGAACACCTGGGATGATGGAGCAAAACAGCACTCGAACCAGTTTGCTCTCGGTACGACGTTTTTCTGGTAACCGTCTGACCGACCACGGCAGAATAGTAACCCTTTGCTCCCCTCCCGGTTTTTACCGGGACGGGACGGTAAATCGATTAAAGGAGAATATCATGACATTAGCATTACTTGTATTGATCAGTATCATGTGGATTCCGGTCGGTCTGTTTTTCCTCGGCTACGGAGAGGCCAAAAGTACCGGTTTTGTCAGTGCTGTTGTAGGTATCCTGGTTGTCATTGGTGCGACTCTCCAGGCGGCAGTATTTACCGATCCCTTTACCGCCGGGCTGCTGTTTGTATTCGGCGTCCTTTATCTGCAGACTGGTCACGCGCTATTAACTGGTGTGACTGATCTGCGTACCGTCGGAAACGGCGCTCTGCTTGTCGGCATCGTGTGCGCCGTATATGCCTATCTCTTTGCCACGGGAGGTGGCGTGAAACCCGATGGCAAGACGTTTATCGGTGTCACCCCCTATCTGGCATTCATGAACCTGACATTTGTCGTTATTTGCTTTACCGTAACCGGCGTGACCTACGGCAAGATCAACCCCAAGGTTGCTGCCACAATGTTCATCGTCCTGACCTTCACCTGCCTTCTGACCCCTGCTTTTGGCCTTATGGGTTATGGCAAGCTGCCATTTTAGCAAAGCCAGATCCGTACTCGGATGCATGTTTCCCTAATAATCGGCCAATGGTAATTTGGCAACTGCAGCGGTAAAGCTACCAAAAAACGCATACGAGACCGGAACAGGGGCGCTATCATACAGCGCCCCTGTTTTTATGAATAACCCTGCAGTTTTTTTTTGCATTTTATGCATTTAAGAGTATACTAATAACAAACAAACGTTTGATTGAAATGTTCCAGGTATGCTGGAGATACGCGTATGGCCGACAACGATTGTCGTGAAAATATCATTGCCGCAGCTGTTCCGTTATTTGCCGCAAAAGGCTTGAACGGTGTGAGTGTCCGCGAGTTGGCCGGTGCGGCAGATGTAAACCTTTCCATGATCTCGTATTACTTCGGTGGCAAGGAGGGGCTCTATGCCGCTGTACTAATCGAGCAGTTCGCTATTTTGGGAAAACTCGACGAGATTATGCAGATGGAAATCGATACTCTTAAAAAGTTCGAACTGTATGTACGCGCCACGGTATCTCGCTACCGTAAAAATCCCCACCTGCTCCGCTTCTACACCAGTGAACTGACCAACCCTACCCCCTGTTTCGAGACCATTGTAAAACCGGCGATCAAAAAAGTCGTGCAGATGCTTCTGGATACCTTTACCGACGGGCTCTCCCATAAAAAGTTCCGGGATGGCCTTAATCCCGCCGACACGGTACTGGCCCTGGCCGGGATGATAAATTTTTATTTTCTCCTTGAGCCGGCGACCGCCGAATTGGTCGATCATGCACCGGAGCGTGACGAGGAACTGATCCGCCATATCATGGATATCTTTACACGGGGGGTTCTCAAGTAATTTTTTCCTGAATACGTGACGCCTCCGTGCCTCCATTTGCCCGGAACGCCTGTAGCTTCAGGATTTTATGATTAATTGGCAAAGAAGCGGGGGGCACCTGACAATGCAGCTTGTTCAGGCTCAAGCGACGGGCAGCTCCGGTATTCCGGCAGTCCGCCGCCACGGATTCAGGTGTTTTGGCTGTTTTTTTATCATAAACAACAAAACAAACGTTTGATTGAAATGTCGTTGCAAGTTATTTAATGCATGCATGAAACGGGCGAAGAAGAGCAGCAAGCAGCCACAACCTACTCTAATAAAAGGAGATTACTATGGAAACTGGTAATATGTTTGAATGTGAAACCTGCTTTTACCTGGGACAGGCCAAGGACTTTACCCCCGTTACGGCCAGCGCCAATCTTGACACTCTTGAATGCCCTAACTGCCTGAACAACGACAAAGACACTTTCCGCGAAGTTCACATTGAAGACAAATTAGCCGCTTAGATTAAACCGTAATCGTCCGTTCTATTTATGAAACTCACAGCCGCCCCAAGCCGGGACGGCTTTTTTTTATGTATATTGGCAGATTCAAACAGTCAGATTTTGGGCAGGAACATGGAAAATATGGTATGCTGTTAATGTGTGAACTGAGAATACCGTTATAAAGGCATGGAATATCTGGAGGCAACCGTGTCAGATAGTTTTGAACTGAGAAAGTTTGTTGCTCCCGAATTCATTTTCGGAGTGGGGTCGAGGCATCTGGCCGGACGCTATGCCAAAAACCTGGGGGGACGTAAAATCCTGGTCGTCTCCGATCCGGGCGTGGTTGCAGCAGGGTGGACCCGTGATGTGACCAACAGTCTCGAAGAGGCGGGGCTTCCCTTTGCCCTGTTTACAGGAGTTACATCCAATCCCAAGGCTGATGAGGTCATGGCCGGTGTTGCGATCTATCAGGCGGAAGGGTGCAATGCGATTATTGCCGTAGGTGGCGGAAGTCCTATCGATTGCGCCAAGGGCATCGGCATCGTCACGTCCAACGACAGGCATATCCTGTTGTTCGAAGGTGTGGACATGGTTAAGATCCCGATGCCGCCTCTTATTTGTGTCCCGACCACCGGAGGGACCTCGGCGGACGTATCGCAGTTTGCCATTATCAGCAATCCGCTGGAAAAGGTCAAAATCGCCATAGTCAGCAAGTCGGTCGTACCGGACCTGGCGTTGATCGACCCGGCCACCCTGTCCACCATGGACTCCTACCTCACGGCCTGCACCGGCCTGGACGCCCTGACCCACGCGATAGAGGCTTACGTCTCGACAGCCCGCTCCGCGATGACCGATCTGCACGCCATTGAGGCGATCCGCCTGATTACTAAGAATCTCATCCCTTCCATCGCAAACCTCGCTGACCTGGAATTGCGCAGCAGTGTGATGCAGGGGAGCCTCCAGGCGGGGCTGGCCTTTTCCAACGCCATCCTGGGGGCGAACCACGCCATGGCCCACAGCCTGGGCGGGGCACTCGATAACGCACACGGCGAGTGTAACGCCATCCTGCTTGACCATGTCATTGAATTCAATATGCCGGCAGCGCCGGAGCGTTTTGAGCACATTGCCGAGGCCATGGGGCTGGACCTGCGCGGGATGGGCTCCGGCCAGAAAAAAATGGCCCTGCTGAATCACGTAAGAGAGCTGAAAGCAGCGGCCGGCATTGTCCGCACCTTGAACGATCTGGGAGTAGGACGGAGCGATATGAACTTCTTCAGTGATCATGCCCTGAAAGATCCCTGCATGGCAACCAATCCGAGAAAGGCGTCCCAGCGTGATATCGAGGTAGTGTATGAAGAATCACTCTGATTCTCCCGACCCGATGGACTCCTTGCATAAAAAGCTGACCGGATTCGGAGAAGACTCCGTCCGTAAAACCTATTATCCAGAATTGCAGCAGCGACTCGAAGACCTGCGTGAGAGTGAGGCATTTCTCAAGAACATCGTCGACAACATCCCGGCCATGGTCTTTGTGAAAGACGCGACCGAGCTCCGCTATGTCGCTTTTAACAAGGCCGGCGAGGATCTGCTCGGCTATCCACTGGAAGATATGCTCGGCAGAAACGACCACAACCTTTTTCCTGAGGAGCAGGCGACGGCCTTCATCCAGAAAGACCGGGAAGTGCTTGCACGAGGCAAGATGATTGAAATTCCGGAAGAGACAGTCAAGACCAGTTCTGGTGAAAACCTGATCGTACACACCAAGAAAATCCCGCTTTTTGACAGCGAGGGAAACGCCCGCTACCTGCTGGGTATTTCGGAAGACATCACCGGTCGCAAACAGCTGGAGGAACAGCTTCTGCAATCCCAGAAGATGGAGGCAATCGGACAGTTGGCAGGCGGAGTGGCCCACGATTTCAACAACATCCTGATGGTGATCATGGGCTATGGCAACATGTTGAAAATGGACCTCGAACCGGATGCCGCTCAGCGGGACAAGGTGGAGCGCATAATCGAGGCCGCGGATAAAGCAGCCCAGCTGACCCGCGGCCTGCTGGCGTTCAGCCGCAAGCAGACAATGGAGACCCGGGTAGCCAACCTCAACGATGTAGTCCAGCAGGTTCAGAAGTTCCTCGTCAGGATCATCGGGGAAGATGTGCGGCTTTCTTCAAAACTCGAAACGACCGAACTGCTGGTCAAGATCGACAGCGGCCAGATCGAGCAGGTTCTGATCAACCTGGCAACAAATGCCCGCGACGCCATGCCCAAAGGAGGCAATCTGACCATTTCGACCGGGCTTCTGGATATTGACGAATTATTCATTCAAGCGAACGGTTATGGCGAGCCGGGCAGATACGCCCAGATAACGGTATCCGATACCGGCATCGGCATGGATGAAAAGACCAGGAACAGGATCTTCGAGCCCTTTTTTACCACCAAGGAGGTCGGCAAGGGAACCGGCCTCGGCATGGCAATTGTATATGGGATTGTCAAACAGCACCGCGGCTTTATCAATGTGTACAGTGAGCCGCTGATAGGAACGACCTTTCGCATCTATATCCCCATGATCGAGAAAGAATTGGCCGAGGCTGAGGAGGTCATCCCTTCATTGCCTCCAAAAGGAGGAACGGAGACAATCCTGGTGGCCGAGGACGATACTGCCGTACGCACACTCGTACAGGAGGTCCTTACCGGTTTCGGCTATGTGGTGATACCTGCCGAGGACGGACAGGACGCCGTAGAGAAGTTCAGGGCCAACAGGGATACGATCAAACTCATCCTGATGGACATCATCATGCCGAAGATGAACGGCAAGGAGGCCTCCAGAGAGATCAGACGGCTCGATGGCGCCGTAAAGATCCTCTATTCCAGCGGCTACACCCTGGATGTCATCCAGAGCCGCGATGTGCTTGATGAGGGAGAGGAACTTGTCATGAAACCGGTTCAACCCCTTGAGCTGTTGCGGAAGGTGCGGGAGCTGCTCGACAGGTAATTGGACCCACCTTTTTCACCGGCAGAGGAGAATATGAGCAGCGACAACGAAGGCAGGACGGATAAAACGCGGCGTCCCGGATGGCCCAAGGTGGTAGACCTGATTTTGCGAAGCGGTCACATCGGGACATCAAGCGTGCTGTTTGGCGGAGTTGTCCTGGCGGTTCCGTTTACGCGGCTTTCAACGTGGCATTATCTATCCATCGCGACTGGAAGCGCATTGATCCTATTCAACATCTTCAAGTGCCGTCACTGGCCGTATCAGGGACGGGGAGTGGCAGCGTGGCTGCATATCGGTTTGGTCTGGCTGGTCCATGTCCGGCCGGAACTGATGGTGCCGGCGCTATCAACAGCACTGGCAGCAGGGGTTGTCGGCAGCCATATGCCAGGCTTCATCAGGCACTGGTCTCTGGTCCACCGCCGGAGGCTTGAATAGCGATGAGTACTCCAAAAAGCTGAGTAGCTTAAAGCAATTATCTCGGTGCACCCCATAC
>DATNCC010000288.1:0-2519 GCA_035571735.1 Dongiaceae bacterium
ACCGCCGGTTGTCACCACTCCGACAATGCGCAGCGGCAGCTCCCTTCCGTGGTACATAACCCGTACCGTCCCGCCGGCTGTGAGCCCAAGGCGCCGGGCCAGGGCCGCACCGATGACCGCCTCGTCCTCTGCAGCGGGCCAGCCGCCGGCAACGGACCACCAGGGCGCAATCACCTTGACCCCCTGCACGGTCGAATCCTCTCCTTCGACCTCAAGGGAGCGCTCGAACCATGTTCCGGCGAGCACCCCTCTTTCCTTATTGCCATCGGCCGCAAGCTCGACAACCCCGAACAGGTAGGGGGCAAAACCGACAATATTGTGTTTCCAGAAGATCGTTTTGATCTTTGCCAGCTCCTGATCAGCCATATAGGCGCCATCACCGGCCACCGGTTCCAGCAGGATGTTGGCCCCGTAGCGGCGCAGTTCCAGGGCCATCTTGCCGGATATTTCCCGTTGAATCCCGAGGAAAGCCGTAGCCACTGCGCTTCCCAGTATTATGGAAACGAGCATGAGCGCCACCGGTTTGGGGCGGTTCAGCAGAGATCGGCGGATGATTCTGGAAAGCATGCTTTTTTAGTGGTCCAGTGTCGCCAGGAGTTCGGCGGGAAGAGAAGCACGAAGGCCGGCCACCTTGCGCTTCAGGCGGCGCCAGGCAAGAATGCCCCAGACAACCAGCACGAACATCAGGACATGTTTGACCATGAGCGCCGGCACCTGCAGCTTGTCAGCCGCATTGGCCCACTCGAAACTGGTGTAGAAGATCGTACGAGGGATTCCTCCGATGATGATCCACCAGAAGGCAAAGCGGAAAAACTTCACCATCTGGGCGTGGGTTCTGAGGAAAAAGAGTATGGCGGTGGGGCTCTCCATGGCAGAGAGGACGCGCACAATGGCATGGAGGGTAAAGGCGCTGGCCGCCAGCAGGGCGGTCGCCACATCGTGGAAATAATTGTTCATCATGATGGCAACGCCGAGTCCGGGGCTAATCTGCATGAATGATCTCCTTCTGCTGCATTCTTTCCCGTTCCCGGGCAAACTGCTTGAATGCTCTTCCCTGCGGATACTGAATCATCCAGGAGGTGATGTGGGACATGGGAAAGCCCCGCCATGATATCTGGGGAATCCGCGACAGGATGCGCGGCAGGGTGAACAGTTCCGCCCGCAGCTTCACTATGGCGTCCTCCCGGAAGTCGATGCTCATGGCCGGATCATCGTGGGTAAAGACGGCATGGTTGCCGTCGAACATGTCCCAGTCCAGACCCGGCACGAGATACGGTTTGTAGAGTTCGTGCAGCTGCGTCCCTGGAAAGGGGGTGGTCATGACCGGATGGGCCGAAACCTTCAGCTCGTCGCAGAGTCGCAGAATTCCTTCGTAATCCTCGACCCGGTCCTGCCTGCCGCCGATCATGATGAAAAGCATCACCTCGATGCCGTGGTCGCGGATCTTCCTGATGGCATCGCGTCGCTGCCGCCCCTGCTTGCTGGTAGCCTTGTACTCCTCCAGGCTGCCGACATTGTTGGACTCCCAGCCGACCAGCACTGCGGTCAGTCCGGCCCGGCGGGCATTGGTCAGGAGTTCTTTTGACCGGGGATGGTCGACAGAGACCAGGTCGCCGGAGCCGAACCAGGATTTGCCGCGCAGGCAGTTGCCCATCTCCCGGTACAGGTCGATGGTGTAGTTCATGTTCACGCCCCAGACGTTGTCATCGATCCCCCAGAAGAGCCGGCGCTTGCTGGCCGCAAGCTCGGCCACTACCTCGTCGATGGGACGGACCCGGACCGTGCCGCCGAAAAACTCGTGCACCGAGCAGAAAGTGCAACTATGGGGACAGCCGCGGGATGTCTGGAAATAACCGTAGACGTAGTTGGTGTTCCAGAGATTGGTGATTGGCCGGGGAAGACCTTTAAGATCGGGAAAACCGCCCTGGTAAACCGGCTTGAGCTCCCTTTTAGCTGCATCGTCGAGAAGCCCGCCCCAGATCTCCTCTGCCTCGCTGAGAACGATTGCGTCGGCATGCAGAGCCGCTTCATCAGGGAGGGCGGAAACATGGATCCCCCCGAGAAGCACCTGTTTTCCCATGGACCGCAGCCGGTCCGCCGTCCGGTAGACCCACGGGGCCTGGGGGGTGAGAACGGTAAAACCGATCAGGTCGGCATCCAGCTCCTCCAGGGCAAAGCTCTCCTTGTTGGCGTCGATGAGCGCCACCTCGACTTCGGGACGGACCTGAAGGGTCAGTCCGGCAAGGTACTCCAGCACCGGAGGGGCAATGGGCAGCCCCTTGGATTTCTGCCCTTTTTCACCAAAGGGGGGGGATATGAGGGTGATTTTCATGAGGTCTCTTATTCTCATTGGTTACAGTGAAAAATATCGCACACTTCAGGCTGCAGCACAATGGCCATTATCTGCGACAAGAGGCTGAAATTATAATAAATTGTTTGGATTCATTCTTCGCGGTAGAGTATTGAAAGTTGAGTTGCAAAGGAGAAGAACAAACATGGATCTTCTGCGTGACCTTTGG
>DATNCC010000289.1:0-2138 GCA_035571735.1 Dongiaceae bacterium
GGTGAAACCGGCCGGACATCCCATGCTGCGCCACATCTGGGCGATTTCGCGTGCGATAACCCGTCCGAATGCGGCATGCACCGTGATGCTGGTATAAAAATCCCCTTCGGCGCCGACCTTGCGCCCCGGCGATGTATAATAGCCGAGTCCCGGCTCGTAAAGGCAGGCCGCCATGAAGTCGGCAAAGGTGATGCGCCCCTGCACGGCGATGCGGGCGGCGATGATGTCGTTGAGTGGTGTGGTTTCGCTCATGTCTGTGGGTTTCCTGTTCTGTTAAGCAAGTTTTCTGCGTCAGATCCGGCAATACGGCTCATGACTCAAAGCGGCAGCGAGAGCGGCATTTCCAGGTAGCGTCTTACCGCCCGGCGCAGGGAATCAAAACCGATCCTCTCATATTCCACGGCGTCGCTTCTGACCCATATGACTTCTTCCAGATCGTCCGCTGCCCTGATCTCCGGCATTTCATCCCACTGGACCAGAAAGATAAGGGCCAGGGTGTCGTAAACCATGCCGCGATACGGGTATTTGTTCGAGTAGGAAAAGAGATAGCGCATTTCATGGACATCGATGCCGAGTTCTTCCTTCAGTTCACGGCGCACCGCCTCCTCGGCACTCTCCCCCGGATCGGCGAAGCCGCCGGGCAGATCCAGTTTGCCGCGCTCCGGTTCGTGTTTCCTCACTCCAAAGAGGATATTCCCCCGGCACTCCATTATGACTGCCACCGCTGCGGCGGTATTCAGGTAGAGCACAAATCCGCAGGCGTCGCACTCAAAGTTTTTCGCCGAGGGCCATGAGAGTGATTCGCCGCCGCAGTGTGGACATCGGGTTATGGGGGTATTTACGGATATGTTCATTGGCTGTATTTCCAGTTGAATAGTTGGTCTGTTAACATGGAAAGTTTTCAGTAATCAAGCCGCACCGATGCGGCTGAAACCCTGTCAGATCCGCCTGCCTTTCTTGTCAGCCTTGTCGATTTCCTTCTCCTTCCCCCGATACATCTCCCGCATCCCTTTGACATGGCGCCTGACCTCCCTGCGCAGCTCCGCGGGCTCCAGTACCTCGGCGTGTACCCCGTAGGAGAGGATCCACGACACCAGTTCCATCTGGCCGGCCGCCTCGAATTCGACGGTAACCCGTCCTTCGGCATCGATGGCGATCTTCTGCCCCGGCATCCAGATCCGGTCCCTGACCGCGTGGGCGATTGCCGTGGAAAACCGGACCCGCACCTTCATCGGGGTGTCGCTCACCAGTCCGAAGGCGCTGCTGAAATGGGCTTCCGGCTGATAGTTGTCCGGGATCTCGAAACGCTGGCGGGTGATTTCTATCCCCCGGATGCGCTCCAGGGCAAACAGGCGCATTCCGGAGCGGTTGTGGGCATTCCCGAGCAGATAAATCCCCCCCTTGTGGAATACCAGGGTATAGGGATCAACCTCATAGTCATCGTTCTCTTTCCGCCCCTTCTTGGCATATTTCAGCCTGATGCGGTGCTGCTGCAGCAGCGCTTTCTGAAGCTCTCCGACAAAGGGCGCCGAGTGGGAATAATCCCGCGCTCCGTGCGAGAGCGGCAGTGAAACCCGCGCGATGCGCTCCAGATGGGCGGCATGGCGGTCGGGAAGCACCGCATGAATGTTTTTGAACAGCTCATCAATCTGGGCCTGAAACGGTGTGCCGGCCAGGTGGGCTCCCAGTGAGCGCAGCAGGTAGAGCGACATCAGCTGCGGGAGGGTAAAGGTAATCGGCGGGAGATTGCGTGATCTGGTCAAAAAGCTGTAGACCTTTTTCCCTTCACACCACTCCGTGGTCAGCGAGTAGCCGGCCTGTTCAACCGCATTCAGGTCGCGGTGAATGGTGCGCCGGTCAACATCGCACTCTTCCGCCAGCTCGTCCAGCGTCAGGCCGCGTCTGGTTTCCAGCAGCCGGATGACTGAATGGAGCCGCCCCGCCTGGGAATATTTTTTCGCTGGTTTGCCTTTCAGCATGGTTCCCCCTTGCCGAAAATGATTTTATCGTTACAATGAGGCCAGTTTTTGCAGGCTGGAACTGCGCAACATCAACGCCGGGGAGCATTGTAGCGGTTTGAACCATTTTGACAACCAATTTCTGACATATACTGTCATGCTGCATGACTGGCTCAACCA
>DATNCC010000290.1:0-5142 GCA_035571735.1 Dongiaceae bacterium
CCTGCCGATTTCATACTTACCATGTAACTTCGCTCCGACAAGTCCACTTGATATGCACAATAAAATTAATGTACTTACAACAGCTGTTATTGAAATAATTAAACTCTTGTATTTTATGTATCTGGGAATTACAAAAGAAAATGATGCTAATGCAGGTAACACAATTACGTATTCCATATGTTTTTCTGCCTGCGTATTAACGGTAACACCATATACAAATATGCCTATCGGTAACAGTAATGATGCCATTGGAGCAAGGGCTATAAAGCGTAATGGATTTTTATGTTTGATTAATCCGAAAATAGCAGTACCAGCTAACATAGAAAACAATATGTCAGGAAAGGTTGATAACTGATTGAAAACTGATTGTAAATAATAGAATAATGCACGAATTGAATGTTTGTAAATAGGTATCTGGGCCTTGGCTTCTGGATAATATTCAACACAAGCTCGAATAAATTGCTCTTTTGTAGTGAAAACAAGATATATTCCAAACAACGTATTGATTATACATATAAGAGTGGCAGTAATTAGAGATAACCACGTTATTGGCCTAAAATTGCTTGATTTTGCCTCTAACAACATTATTAATAGCAGTATTATTTCAGAACCTGGCCTAAATAACGATGATACAAGCAGCAGTATAGCGCCTGTGATTTTATGGTTTTTACCATAATATGAATACAACCCAAATATAATAAAAGGTACACTGAATGCTGGATTATCACAGTTTACCACTATTAACGACCAGTCGTAATTTATGACAAGGCCAATTAAGGCAATAATCCACAATCCTCCAGTTTCTTTTACCCACTTGCATATTACAGCTACCATTATTGAATTAATCGTTATTGCCAAAAATGTTAAATATACAAAGCTATGACTTAGTTGATAAAAAATCCCAAAGACAAGAATGGTAAGAATCTTAGGATGGGTACCGAGCACATCATAGGGGTAGTCAAGTCTATTGTTCATAAACTTAACAAATTGCGCTGCAGACACAAATGAGTCTCCGTCCCAGCCAAAACCGCGATTAAAAAGAAAATTTAAGTAACTGAGTGCAGCAATGAAAAAGGCAGCCCAAAATGTCCATGAACAACCGTCATTGTCTACCTGCTCACAATAAGAATCAGGTATTGAATTCATCCGCACCTCTGATTATCGAAGACATTACTCCATTTGTTCAGTTATCGAAGGCACGGTCACCTTGTATAAATGTTTCTGAACTTCGTCCTTGTCGCCAGTGTTAACAGTTAGATTAGTGGGGAAGTCGTCAACCAGCAAGCCCCGTTTCATTCTCGCGCAGCGCCTTGAAGTCATCATTCAGCCCTTCCAGAAAACGCTGCGTCGACAGTTTTCTTTTACTCTGTTCGATAACCGTTTGCACCAGCTTCAGGCGGCCTTTTTGAATGGATTGATTTCATTTTCCAGTTTCTCCGAAAAGGAATCACGGGCCACTTCAAGATCATATCTGGCTTGCAGATTAATCCAAAGCTGGGCAGTCGTGCTGAAAGAGCGGCCGAGGCGAAGCGCTGTATCCGCTGAAATGCCGCGCTTTTCCAGGACGATTTCATTAACGCGCCGCGCCGGAACATGGATTTCCTTGGCAAGCCGGTACTGGCTGATTCCAAGAGGGATCAGAAACTCCTCTCGCAAAATTTCACTGGGATGGATCGCGGGGGAAATCTCTTTTGCTCATAAGAAACTCCTCGGTTCCGGGTTTTAACCTTAGAAGCCGGTGAACAGAAAATCAAGCGCAGCAATAATCTCGTCGCGCTGTTCTTTGAGCGAACAGACTCTTTCTCCCAGAACATGTGCACTGATTCCGGCCAGTTCGGCAGTTGACATGACCACAGAGGTCCGATTTATTTTGAATTGAGGGTTGAGATGTTTAGCCGCTTTGCCGAAAGCCGGGACGGAAATCAGTGGGACAACCACACGCGTTGCAAGGGCTTCGAGCAAATCTGCCTGCACATCGAGCAAATAAGGGATGGATTGATTTGTTTCAGGGTTTGGATTCAGATATACATCGAACTGTGCCATCAGAAACGCCTTAACCCGTCACTGAAAGTGCCGCATGCTTCTATCCGGCGATTATACTCTTCAATAGCCTCTCCGTTTTCCTCCTGCCACTTGCGGCAGTTTCCCTCTCGCAGCAATTCAGCAAGCCGTAACTCCAGGGCCTGCGAAAGATTGATATGACGTTCTTTTGCTTGACGGAGCAAGTCGCTGTTGATGCTAAGGTTAGTAGGTTTCTTCGGAGCTCGTTGATCAAAAAAGCAGGTCTGCATTGCGGCCTCCTCGTGCATCACATATGCGCATATGCTATCCACATTCACATTATATCACAACATAATATTTTCATTCAGCCAACGGGCTGGCTTTGATCCGCCAACGGGTCGTATCCGTGCCGGTGCGAGCCGCACCGAACGGAAACAGCCGGGCCTGCCGGGAATGAGTTGCAACAGCCTGTCCGGTTGCCATGGGCCCAGCCGCCGGAAATGCCACGGAAGGTGCAGAAGCATAGGCGTTGCAGTGAGGTGCGGTTCGCACCGGGACGGAGGCAGGCAGACTATATCCCCGTGGCAGCAGATGGCACAGTTGCTCCCGCCGGCTGCACTAGCGGGTAATACGAGTACCCCTCTGGCAGTGGCACCCGCTTCTTGATGTCGAGGAGGGCCGTTCCGGCCACGGTGAACGACCGGTGCGCGACCGCGTAGATATCCGTACCGATGATCACTGCCCGGTCAAAGGTATCCGCATAGGCGCCGTAGCCGGTGCTGACCGGCTCTGCCGCGATCGTCCCCCGTTGCGCAAAACCGCTCCCGTTCACCTCGAAAACCCTCAGCCCAGAGGTGTAAGCGCCCGGGGCGGGGCCGAAGGCGAAGTAGGGAATGGCGAGGAGTCCCAGCGGCTCATAGTAGAGAAAGGAATGGTAGTCATGGAGCGCTTCTGACCAGCCGCTCCCCAGCTCGTACTCTCCCAGAAGCTGCGGCGTTGCCAGATTGGACACGTCGAAGAGCTGGAGCTTGTTGCCGGTGACCCGGCCGGCCGCGTCTGCGGACTGGCCAACGGTGAGGAGGCGGCTGTTGTCCGGGCCGATGAGGTGAATATAGGTGGCAAAACCGCTGACCTTGATCTCGCCGGCCTGGCGAGGCTTCAAAGGATCGCTCAGATCGAAGGTGAAAAGCGGGTCGACCCGGCGGAACGTCACCATGTACCCCCGGTCACGGTCGAAGCGCATGGAATAGATCTTTTCGCCGGGGGCAATTTTCTCGATCTTTCCCGTCGTAACGAGTTCCCCGTTCTGTTCGGCGAGAACGGACAGCTGGTTGCTGATCCCCTCCCCCGCCCATCCACCGCGGGTGGTGCCGACGCGCAGGTAACCGTTGTACTCCCCCATGCTGAACTGGTCGTTCATCCAGCCGTCAACCACGCCGCTCCCCCGATAGACCGGTTTGCCGACGCCGTTTGCCACGGAGAACTTGTGAATGGCGGTCGAGGGCTCGGGATTGGAAGGGGGCAGCGCTGCCCCGGCAACCGGCTCGATCCAGAACCAATCGTTCCCGGAAGTGAGGTAGAGCCCCTCCTGCGACATGTAGATGCGGCACCAGGAGCTGAGCACCCCCGAGCTTGTCACGACAGGAACAGCTACAGTGGTGTCGAGGGCGATGACCAGGGAGAGGTCCGTACCGTTCCCCGACTCCGGATAGGAAACATCGACGCTTTCGACGACCGGCCCCGAAACCGGAGTGCCGGCCACGCCATCAGTGTAGATGGTGCGGCTGTACGCAGGGAGAAGATCGGCAATGGTCAGCGCGTCGATCCTCTTCAGGTTCTCTTCCGTGGCTCTGGCGCTTGCCGCTTCGAAAGCGCTCAAATCGTAAGCCGTCGGCGCGAGATAGTCCCAGGGGCTGACCGGGTTGGGCAGGTCTATGCGATGGTTGGTGATGACATATACGGTATTGTTGATCCGTCTGCTTCCCTGGATCGTACCGGGAAATTCGTACCTGGCAGTGAGCAGCGGCGAGGCCGGATCGGCAACGTCATAGAAATAGAGGCGGGTGACGGAGGGCGAGATCGCTCCGGTTGGCGTCCACATTACAGTGGAAGTGACGGGAGTCGCAATGCCGGTTACCGCTCCCGTTGCAGCGTCGTTGGAGGGGGTCGTAATGATGGTAACACGGCCATTATCCAGGTAAAGTTCCCTGATCGGCTCCTTAAGGTCCAGGTCGCTTACAATGGCCGACTGTTCCGGGGGGGTGGCCTTCAGGACCAGGAAGCGGCTCCCCCGGGCAAGGTAGATGAAATTACCGTCAGTCTTGACCAAGTCCCCCTCATCGACCCCCTTTTCCTGGACGTTCGTTTCAGAGTGGGGAAGGGAGGCAGCGCTGGCTCCATCTGCCTGCGCTGCCGTGCCGGTAAGGGTAGAGCTGGTCTCGGCAGAAGCGGGCACCGCTCCGGTTCCCAATCCGAAATAATGATAGCGAATCTGCTGGCGCTGGTAGCGCTTTACCAGTTCGGCCTTCAGCCGCTGCTCCAGAACGGCATCGCTGGCGGATTTGACGAGCTTGACCGAGACTGCGGCCGAGCTGTCCTGGGGAGATGAACCGCCACCGTTGCAGCCGGCGAGGATGGTAAGGCTAAACATACAAAGGATTTCGGCAAAGCGGCGTAAGAGATGGGGACCAAGCATGGGCAACTCCTTCGGTCATCGCTTCAGATCTTCGCTAATGACCTCAAGTATACCGCTGCCAATGACATAAGGCAATAATGGCTGCTTGCTTCTCGACGCTCCCGCCTACGGATGCTCCTTCAAACTTTCCAGCTCTTCCCAGCGGCCGTAAATCCCTTCCAGCTCGGCTTCCAGAGCTGCCAAACGGTCGTTGACAACTGTCACTTCCGCGCCGGCGTTTTTATAGAACTCCGGGTCTGCCAGACGGGCGTGCAGCGCCGCCTGTTCCGCCTCGAGGACCGCGATCTGCTCCGGAAGCGCTTCCAGCTCCCGTTCCTCCTTGAAGGTCAGCTTGCGCGGCTTCTCCTTTTCCTGTCTGCTCTTTTCTTTGGCTACTTTCGGCTCTGCCTGCGCATTCCTGCTTTGAACGGAATTTCTCAGCCAATCGTCGTAACCGCCGACATTGG
>DATNCC010000291.1:0-5480 GCA_035571735.1 Dongiaceae bacterium
CCCTGGGCGGCGTAACTGGTGGTACAACCGCCAAGTTCAAAGTCTACTCGGCATACGGTTTCCAGCAGTACTCCGCAGCTGGCGGTACTGGAACTGCTGGTAGAGTGCTGAAAGGTTACCTGCCGGATCATTTCTATGAAATGCCGGTACGTGACAACAGACCAAACTCAGGTGGCTATAAAGCTAACAGCAAACTTGGCAGCTACAACTTCACCACTGGTGGCGTCATGAACGACACGAACTGGGAGCAGAAGGGCTGGAAACAGGACGGCCCAGGTTCCACTACCGATGCTAATCAGCAGCAGGCACAAGGTGCAGGTTGCTACACGCTTGGTAATTCAGCAGAAGCTTCACCGGGTACTGCAACGGCTGAAGTCGGCAAGCTTGACCAGAATGGGCAAGTACTTGCACAGCGTCCTAACATCATGGACGACCTGCACGGACCTTCACAGAGTGGCAATGCTACTCCTGTTGAAATGTTCGACAACTGGGGCGGCTGCGATGACCACGGCGCTCCTCTGGGTGGCGGTAATCACGGCTTCATCAAACGGATTGTCCGTCCGGTTACCTACTAATCTGGTTGTAATCCGGAGGGGGGATTTCCCCCCTCCACACTTTGCTCAACATGTAATGAAGCCCGGCTCGTAAAGGTCGGGCTTTTTTTTGTGAACGGCGACATAAGTTAACTTAAATGGCAATTGAACGCTGATATTCCCACCAGAGAACAAAAACGGGATCTGCTCCCGACACAAGACAATATTCAAGAATTCACTTTCACCCAAATACGCGAGGGTGGAATCCGTTTCGCTAAAAAAGCCTTCAAAGAAATGGCAGTTCATGACCCGCCCCATGTCTCTGTACCAATGTCTCTGCGTGAATCACTTGCGCGCAGTAAATTCCCGCTTGGGGATTGACGGATCGCAATCTTGCAAAACGACCTGTGACGATTAACGCTTTGACATATAACCGACGCAACTATATATTTTCGGAATTAACTGCTGAAAGAGGAGAAATATCCATGAAGAGTTTACTTGCCATCATTTCCCTGCTGTTGGCATTCTCACTGGTTGGAGGAGAAATGTTCCCGTGCAGCGCCGAAGGCGGTCCGGCTGCCACCGGAGGCACTCCTTCTCCCGCAGCCGAGAAACCCGCCGCATCTCACGAAAAGGAACGCTTCAGCGGTACCGTGGAGATCTACGTCACCGACTGGTGCGGCTACTGCAGACGGGCCCAGAGCTACATGAAGGGCAAGGGGATACCGTACGTGGCATATGACATCGAAAAGGACGCTGCCGCCATGCAGCGGTACAAGGAGATGGGCGGTCACGGCGTGCCGCTGATCATCATCGGCTCCAACAGGATGTCCGGCTTCTCTCAGGGAACACTGGAACATTATCTGGACATCAGCAGGTAGCGGCACGGGTTGGAATACGATTGCCAAACACAATAAAAGCATAATGAGTGCAGCCATGAAAATCAACAACCTCCTCATCCATCTTCACAACAGGGTAGATGCATTCTCTCTCAAGCCACACCACGTCGATCTGATTGGCGATCTTCTTCCCGATATGCCTGTTACCGTCGCAGGAGGGAACCAGGATTTTCTCGACAGGCTCCCGGAAGCAGATTGCGTTCTGGCCTGGGTATTCAAAGCCGACTGGTACGAGAGAGCCACGAACCTGAAGGCGATCTTCACTCCCGCAGCAGGCCATGACTGGGTCGCTGCAGACCCGCGCGGCCGTGTGAGGACATTCTACGGCAGCTTCCATGGGCGCATCATGCGCGAAAGCCTGCTCTCGATGATGCTCCACTTCAACCGGCGTATCGGCAAGTCGCTTGCCGACCAGAAGAACAAGGTCTGGGGCCGCCTCGATTACAACGAGTGTGTGGCGCTTTTCAATCAGAGGGTCCTGATTGTCGGGTTTGGAGCGCTGGGGCGGTCAATGGCGGAACTGCTGAAAGCCTTCGGTGCGCGTATTACCGCGGTCAAGCGCGATATCAGCGGGTTTGAAGGTAATCCCAACGTTGACAGGGTGATCTCCTTCGACATGATCGAAGAGGAACTTCCTTGCGCCGATCACGTGGTCCTTGTCCTGCCGGGCGGGGCTGAAACCGACGGCATCTTTACCGCCCGTCATTTCAGCGCCATGAAGCGTGGGGCATACCTGTACAATCTGGGGCGCGGCAACTGCTATCGGGAGGAAGACCTTGCAGACGCCCTCAACAATGGTCCTCTTGCGGGCGCCGGGCTGGATGTTTTTGCCGAGGAGCCGCTCCCTCCCGACTCGGCTCTCTGGGAGCAGCCCAACGTACTGATCACGCCCCATTCCAGCGCCATCAGCCGGGAGTATATCGATCTTTTCATTCAGGAGTGGGTCGGGATACTCGGGAAGTTATAGCGGGAAAACTGTTGCCAGCGGGAGCGAAACCGACTATTCTTGCCGGCATCTAATCAGATCGGGAGGATTACACGAATGAAGCGTTTTACCAGAATTGCAGCATCGGTTATCATGGCGGCACTGCTTGCCGTCCCGGCTTTTGCCAATGGCGGAAAAACCGTGACCACGGAATCCGGCCTCAAATACGTCGATGTCGTAGTCGGCAAGGGAGCATCCCCGACCGCCGGCAAACAGGTCAAGGTGCATTACACCGGGACGCTTGAAAACGGCAAGAAGTTCGACAGCTCGGTCGACCGCAACGAGCCGTTCTCGTTCGTTATCGGCGTCGGCCAGGTTATCAAGGGGTGGGATGAAGGTGTCATGACGATGAAAGTCGGCGGCAAGCGCAAGCTGATTATCCCGGCCAAACTCGGCTACGGCGCACGTGGAGCCGGCGGAGTCATTCCTCCGAATGCCACCCTGCTGTTTGATGTGGAACTGCTCGACGTCTCAAAGTAATCGTGTTTATATCGCCTCAAACGGACAGCCCGCACCTGCGGGCTGTTTTTGTCTGCCGCATCGGAGCAACTTAAATGACAAATCTGATTTCCGCCGAAGGGCTGAAAAAGCTGTGTGAAGAATATGACTATCTCTGGAAGGTGGAACGCCCCAAGGTTGTCCGGGGAGTTTCCGATGCGGCGGCTGAAGGGGACCGTTCGGAGAATGCCGAATACATCTACGGCAAAAAGAGGCTGCGCGAGATCGACCGCAAGCTGAAGCACCTCGGCTCGCGCCTGAAAGTGCTGAAGGTGGCAACTGTCCCGGCAAATCCGAAGCAGGTTACGTTCGGCTGCTGGGTGACGTACGAAGAGGAATCCGGGGAGGAGCGCTGCTACCAGCTGGTCGGCCCCGATGAGATCGATGTCGGGATCGGCAGGATCAGCATGGATTCTCCGGTCGGACAGGCGCTGCTGCACAAGAAGGTAGATGACGAGGTGACGGTCCGCAAGCCGGGTGGCGAGATGACGCTGTATATTACCGGCATCAGCTCGACCCGGCCTCCAGTGCCCTGATCCGTTCCCTCATCTCTTTTTCCCGCTGCCAGCGGTCCGAGACGTCGCGGATGATGGCAGCGACCCCCAGCATCGCCCCCGCCCCATCTTTCACCATCACCATGGAAAATTCGGTGGAGATGCGTGTGCCGTCCTTGCGCAGGGCCGGCGCCGAGAGCAGGTCGGTGCTGTAACGGCTGGTGCCGCTCTCCATCACGCGCCAATAGCCGTCCCAGTGTCTCTCCCGCAGATTTTCCGGTATGATCAGGTCCAGCGACTGACCCAGCGCCTCCCCGGAGCTGAAGCCGAACATCTTCTCCGCCCCGCTGTTCCAGAGGCGGATGATCCCGTCGCGATCGGAGTACATGATCGCATCGCTGCTGGCAGTTACGATCGTGCCGGCAAGCCATTCCTCTGTCGGTGTCTCTTGCATGGTTTCTTCCCTGTTCTACGGTTCCAGTTCATATCCGACGACCACAGCCTCGTAATATGCGGTGAAATCGGCCGCCGTCTTCGCCTCTGCCGCGCTGTAGCCGGCAATGATGTCATCTCTCATGGTATCAGGAATAACCCGCTCCGCAAGGGGGTAGAGGATATCATCCTCTTTCGAGATGTGTTCCCGCAGCAGCGCCGCATAGGCCAGGGCGTTGTCGGCGATGATCTGCTCCCTGCCCGGCCGGTCGTCCATCGCCTCCAGGGCTGCAGTCTCCATGGCCTTGACGAAGGCGCGCCCCTGGTCATGCTCCATCAGCATCGCCTCTATCGGGCTGTGCGCGCGGGGCATGCCGTTTTTCACCAGCGCCTCGAAGAGGACGTCCTCCTCCTTGGCGTGGTGGAAACGGTCGGCGACACCGTATCGCCACTAAAAACTATACCGGCAAATTAAATGAATGAATAAACAAGATGTTATGCTAGGTATACTACCTATTTTATTATTTAGGTCTACCGAACTGATGCACGCGTTTTTATTGGGCATCCAGATGTGATGTATGGAGTCTTAAAGAGGGCCTTCCTTGATCGTCTTCGCCAATGTTGATATAGTTGATCTCGCGATCTTCGGTCGATCTCTATTTATTTGCCGTGGTAAAAAAGATGCAAGATTTAATATCGTCCGGAATGAAAGGTTATCCACAATAATCACAACGGCATATCGACCATCAGTTTGCCTCAATTCGTTCCTGGACAACGGCGCCGGGAGTTGACCGGGCGGGGTTTTGGACCGGTCCAAATTCCTGGATACTTTGTAAGGCCCCCCTTGGGCATGCGATTCCCAGCGTTAGCTTTAAGTGTCCAGGCTATCAACGTTGCTCTCGCTTACTAGAGGTCGAAATACCATCGAAAGTTCCTGTTCCAGACTTGTGGGGAAGGGTGCTTCGCCCCCTCTGAGAAGCCAGTCGAAGCACTTAATCGTTACATCCGCAAGTTCGGGCAGGCTCGGTCTTGACTCGCCGACTGTGACGTAGATAACAGGCCCGGCGATAAAGTATGAGTACCAGTCGGCAATCTGGGGGCTTGTGACACCTGAGACCACTTGTCGGGATTGACTCCCCGTATTCAGTGTCCAGTGTTTTGTTGCGTTGGTGATGTCACGCAAAACTTTGAATAGCAGCTTAGCCAAATCGGGTAGTTCTTTCTTTCTTTTCTTCTGCTCTGCACTACCTGCTCTGTCGATCCAGTCAGCATAGAGGTGGTACGCAGTCACGACGAAATTGAACGTTCGGTACTCGGTCCAACCTTGCTTAAACTCGTTGTGGTCCCACTTAAGCTTTTCAAGCAAGCCCTCACAGGTGTGAATTGGCAACCGTGGAACTGGCTTCTCCGAAATTGTTTCCATGACTTTTTAAATTCACCTCGTGATTTTGAATACTAACTCGCTGTAGTGGGGTTAGAACCTAGTACGGCGGCCTCCTCACAACAATCTCCTCCTCCTTACGGTGGGAACACACATTCTCAATCGGTTCATAATCGCGTATCTAGCGGATTTTTCTCTTGCGCACTTTATTCGCGCAATCACCCATCGCACATCGGAAACTCTCGTCGTCCGATTTCG
>DATNCC010000292.1:0-10878 GCA_035571735.1 Dongiaceae bacterium
TGTCGATGATGACGATCCCTTCGGCGAGCGACTCCAGGAGCGTGCGCATCGTGGTGTTACCGTAAAAAAGTTCGGTGACAAAAGCAATTTGCCGCTGAATTCCTGCATCCTGTTCTTGCCGCTCATTTTTCTGCGAGAGGCTCGGTTTGGGCATTGGGTTCTCCATTTGTTGGTCCAATAATCGGGTATGCACGCCCTCTAAGATGCCGGTGAGCCACTTTATTGTACCAGCCGGGGGCGGGAGGGCAAGTGGGGGGCCAAAAAGCCGTCACAAAACCCGTGCACGGGCTCAATAACCTCCCGCAAGCTGAACTTAGTGCGGAGACAGCGGCCCGGCTGAACACTCTGTCAATTTAATTGTACTACTCTGGGTGGGGTGGAGCAAGGACGGGGCCTGCTCGGATGGGAGAGGGCAAGTCAGGGGCAAAAAATATCTGAAAGGGCATGTGAAGGGCCTTTCTCAGAACGCCGCACCCGTTGCACTTCGATCAATCTTTGCTATGCTTGAAACTGATGGTAAGTCTGAATAGAGTGGGAGGGGCTTGGTATGTCCTTCAACCCCGTGCTTGTAGTTGCGAAAGTAGAAAAACCGGAATGGTACAAGGCAACCGCGCAGTTTGCAAAACAGGATAACCTCACCTCGATCCGGCAACTCCTCACAACCCTCATCCCGTATATGCTTCTCCTGGCCCTGATGGCCCTGACGGTTCATAGCGGCTACCCCTACTACATCACCCTTGCCCTTGGCGTGGCTGCTGCGGCGCTGTTTTCCCGCATCTTCATCTTTTTCCACGACTGTACCCACGGTTCGTTTTTTCCCTCGCCCCGCTGGAACAGGAACGTGGGGTATCTCTGCGGTATCCTAACCTTTACCGCCTTTCACGACTGGCGCCGCAGCCACTCGCGGCATCACATCACCGCCGGCGATCTGGACAGGCGCGGCCTCGGAGAGATAACGACAATGACCGTGGATGAATACCTGGCAGCGCCCCCGTTGGCGCGTCTTTCCTACCGGTTGTACCGTCATCCCCTCATCATGTTCGGTATCGGTCCGCTTTACTACTTCCTGCTGCGCAACCGTCTCCCCGCGCCGGGCGGTAAAAAGATCGATTATATCAGCGTGATCTTTACCAACCTGGCAATTGCGGCCATTATCGTGGCTGCAAGCCTTGCGGTCGGCTTCAAGACCTATTTCCTGGTCCAGTTTCCGGTTCTGCTTCTGGCGTCGACACTGGGCATCTGGCTGTTCTACATCCAGCATCAGTTCGAGGGGGTCTACTGGTCGCGCCACGACGAGTGGGACCCCTGGCGGGTCGCCATGGAAGGGGCATCGTACTACAAGTTGCCGAAGCTGCTGCAATGGGTTACGGGCAGCATCGGACTTCATCACGTTCACCACATGCGTCCCGGCATTCCCAACTACCGGCTGCAGGAGTGCTACGAGGCGGTACCCGAGCTGCAGCAGATCAAGCCGATCACGATCCGCGCGAGCCTCAAGTCGCTCCGCTTGAATCTGTATGATGAACAACAACGCAGGATGGTAAGTTTCAGCTCTCTGAAAGGTCGCCAGGTGCGATAGAGGACATCATAGGCACATTACTTGACATTTGCCATGTCAGGGTAGACTCTCATCACAGCTTTACGAAAGGCCCGACATGATCAAAGGCAGTGAAATCCGGCATGCCGACCACCCTGTGACCGGTTGGATGCCCATGCCTCCGCGAACGTTCGTCATCGGTGACATCCACGGCTGTGCCGCCACCCTGCGGCGGCTGGTCAATGAAAAGCTCCGTCCGTTGCCCGGTGACCGCATCTTGCTGCTGGGCGACCTGATCGACCGGGGCCCGGACAGCAAGGGGGTGCTGGACTTCATCTTCGAGCTCCGGGAGAGCGGCCTGTCGGTCGACGGCATTCGCGGCAACCACGAAGAGATGTGCCTGCAGGCTGGCGAGGATCATTATTATCTGGAACTCTGGCAGGCCAACGGCGGCCTGGCTACCCTGGCAAGTTTCCAGGCTGACGGTCCCGGCGACATTCCTCACCGCTACCGCGCTTTTCTGGGGGCTCTTCCGCTCTACATCCAGCTGGACAGCTTCATCATCGTCCATGCCGGACTCAATTTCGACGTTCCAAATCCCCTGGCTGACACCGAAGCCATGCTCTGGACGCGTTCCCACTTCGTCGACCGGCAGCGTATCGGCGGCCGCCGGCTGATCTGCGGCCATACGCCGGTCACGCTCGCCAGGCTTGAGGAGTCGCTGAACGAAAGCAAGATCATGCTCGACAACGGCTGCGTCTTCAATGACCGGCCAGGGATGGGCAATCTGGCAGCGCTGGAACTGGAAAGCATGACGCTTTTCCTGCAACCCAATACTGATATGTAGGCCGTCAACACCGCGACAATGTCGCATCAGGGAAGGATAATTCATTATGGCCATCTGGAAGAGCATGACAACACTGGAGCAGCTTAAGGAAAGGTCGAAAAACACTTTGATGGAACATCTTGGCATCGAGTATCTGGAGATCGGCGACGATTACCTGAAGGCGCGGATGCCTGTTGATTCGAGGACCAGGCAGTCGGCCGGAATTCTCCACGGCGGCGCCTCGGCCGCTCTGGCGGAAACAATCGGAAGCATCGCGGCGGGCATGTGCGTGGACAGGGAAAGGAAGCACATCGTCGGGCTCGAAATAAACGCGAATCACATCCGTCAGGCCACCTCTGGCTGGGTCACAGGTATAACAACGCCGATCCATGTGGGCAACACGACCCAGATCTGGGAAATCAGGATTTACAACGAAGAGGAGAAGCTGGTCTGCATCTCACGGCTCACGGTAGCCAATATTGACAAATAGGGCCTTTCGGCACCCATGGGCGTACCGTATTTGCAGCATCTGCTTGCAATGGCTGATAACATCGATATAGTTGGTATCATTACTGGTGGGGAGGAAGCATGGTTGATAACAACAGCAGGAGGACGTTTCTGGAATTATGCCTGGGCGCCCTCGGAGCAATAGCGGCTGCAGCGGTCTCCTGGCCGCTGTTCCGGTATCTGTCGCCCCGTTCGGGCGGTGATACGGCTGGACAGGTTGTGATTCATGACACGGATGTTCGTGAGGGAGAAGCAAAATTCTTCGAATTTGCCGGTTCGGCGGCGGTTCTCGTCCGGAAACGGGGGGGGGATCTCGTCGCTTATTCTGCGATCTGCACCCACCTCGGCTGCATCGTGCAGTGGGAGAAGGAGAAACAGGATTTCCTCTGTCCCTGCCATGCCGGACAGTATTCCGCCGACGGAGAAGTGACGGCCGGCCCTCCGCCGAAGCCGCTGAAAAAGCTCCCCTTCACCGTGGCCGGCGGGAATATTGTTGTAGGATGAACCAATTCCAAATCTTGCAAAAAAGCAACCACCCCCAACCCCTCCCGGCCTCCCCTTGTCAGGGGAGGAGCAAGACACTAGCTGCAAGGTAGAAGTGGTACGAACGATGTGTTTAAGGAGCCCGCATGGCACTGTTAAAAAAGGTTGTTGACTGGTTAGATGTCCGGGTCGGGGTTCGCGAGGTGGTGGAAAAGGAGCTGACCGGCTATCTCCTGCCGCGCAACATCAACGTCTGGTATTCTATGGGAAGTATTCTGCTGTTCGCTTTTGCCTTGCAGGTGGCGACCGGCATGCTGCTGCTGATCTACTACGTACCGGATGCGGACAAGGCCTTCAAAAGCGTCACCGCCATCATGAACGATATCCCTTTCGGCTGGCTGATCCGGATGTGCCACGCCATAGGTTCCAAGTTCATGGTGCTGGTGCTGCTGTTCCACATGCTCTCGGTGCTGTTCATGGGGAGTTACAAGAGGCCGCGCGAGTTGAACTGGGTGACCGGTTTCATTCTGCTTACCATGGTGCAGGGTATCTCCCTGACCGGCTACCTGCTCCCCTGGAGCCAGCTCTCCTTCTGGGCCACCACGGTGGCCACCAACAGTGCCAACGCCATTCCGGTGGTGGGACCGTATGTTGTAAAGTTCCTGCGCGGCAGTACGCTGGTCGGCCCTCCCACCCTGGGGCATTTTTTCGCCCTGCATGTCACGGTCATCCCGGCCGGCATCGCGACCCTGATCGGCGCCCACCTCTTTCTTCTCAAACGGACCGGGATATCGACCCCGCCGTTCGGAAGGCCGGACACCGTCAACCGGTGGGAAGGGAAGAGTTACAGTTATGAGAGGCATCCGGGGGGAATTCCCTTCTTCCCCAATTATGCCCTCGAAGACCTGAGGTCGATTGCGATTTATCTGGCCTGTTTTCTGGCGGTGGTTTTCTTCGACCCGTACCTGTTCTTTCCCAAGGATGCCTTCATCCCGGCCAACCCCTTTGTGACCCCGGCCCACATCAAGCCGGAGTGGTATTTCCTGGCCAACTATCAGACCCTGAAAATTTTTCCCAACGAGTTGATCGGCCTGTCGCTGCAGGCTGTTGCCATGACTTTTCTTGCACTGCTCCCCTTCATAGACCGCGGGCCGGAACGCCACCCCCTGAAACGGCCGCTGTTCCTGGCCTGTTTCGCCGGCGGGCTGCTGCTCTGGATCGGACTCAGCATCTGGGGGCATTTATCATGAGATACCGGGAAACTGCCTTGAACCTTCGGGTATGGCTGAAGGTCATCCTGCTGCTTGCACTAATTAGCTGTCTCCCTCCGTTTGCAGCATTTGCCCAGGAGGCGGCCGAACCGGTCTGCATCGGGTGCCACTCCAAAATGCCCGAAAAATACAGCCAGCCGGTCGCCCTCTGGCGGGGGAGCATCCATGCCGAGAACGGCGTATTCTGCAACGGCTGCCACGGGGGCGACCCCAAAGACGCAGCCAACGCCATGAGTCCGGCGCGCGGTTTCCTGGGGGCGCCGCAGGAACCCGCCATCCCCGCTTTCTGCGGCCGTTGTCATGTCGGCGTGTTGAAGGACTACCTGGCCAGCGCCCATGGCCGTATGCTGGGCAAAGGGGGGCCGACCTGTGTTACCTGCCACGGCAACCATAAGGTGCTGAAGGCATCGCTTGAACTGATCAACGAAAAGAGCTGCAGTCGCTGCCACAGTTTTGAACGTGCCGGGCTGATCCGTGCCGCCATGCAGGAAACCGAGACGACTATCGTGGCGATCGAAGGGCGCATCGGCGCCTACAAAAAAATCGGCACCGATACCGAAAAACTGGAAAAAGATCTGTTTTCCGTGCGGAATCGTTTCCACACCCTGTTCCACAACGTAAATGTCGAACTGGTCAAGCAGGAGTCGGCCCGGATCCAGGCCGATCTGAAGAAAATCGAGGTCGTGCTTGCCGGGCTGGATGATGCCCACAGAAAGCGCAAGCTCGCCGGGGCGATTGCGGTGCCGTTCATGCTGCTGGTCGCGCTGGTGCTGCATCTGCTCAGAAAGACCTTCGATTGAGGTTAACCTGAATCCGTGACGGCGGAGTACCGGAATGCGCGGAATGCCGGAGCTGCCCGTCGCTTGTGCGGGAACAAGCCTGCATTGTCAGGCGTCCTTCGCTTCCTGGTCAATTAATCATGAAATCCTGGAGCTATAGGCGATCCGGGCAAATGGAGGCACGGAGACGTCACGGATTCAGGGTGAAAATATTGTAAGCGGAGGTGCAATCATGCCGGACACAACCATTCGGGACCGTGCAGCAGGCGCCATCATGGGCGCCTTTATCGGCGATGCCATGGCGCTGGGGCCGCACTGGTACTACGACCTTGCTGAACTTCACCGCGACTACGGCGAGTGGATCACCGACTATACCGACCCGAAGCCGGGGCGCTACCACGCCGGCCTCAAGGCGGGGCAGCTCTCCCAGGCCGGCTTCATCCTCAAGCTGACACTCCGCTCGCTGGTCGAGTGCGGCCGCTATGACGAGGCCGACTTCTGCCGCCGCATGGATGAAGAGCTTCTGCCGCTTCTGGACGGCACTCCCGTCAAGGGGCCGGGGGGATATACCAGCCAGTCGATCAGGGAGACCTGGCGGCGGCGGGTCGAGCAGAAGCTCCCCTGGGGCCAGACCGGGGGGCACGCCGACGATACCGAGGCGATCGAGCGTACCCTGGCCCTGGCGGTGCGCTATGCGCTCCATCCCGCCCGGCTGGCGGAAGTTATCACCGGCAACACCATTCTGACCCAGAGCGACCCTGCCATCGTCTCCATGACCGTAGCCTATGGCGCCGTGCTCGGGATGCTGGTGCAGGGGCATGCCCTGAACACGCACCTGTCGGGCAAGCTGATGCGGCTGGTCGAGAGGGGGGAACTCCCTTTCCACCACGTTACCGGCGACAATCTGCAGCCTCCCCGTCCCGGTGATCCGGATCCGCCCCGAGCCGGGCTGTTTGCCTCACCGGATGCCCTGCTGACCCCGTCATACATGGCTGCCGCGGCTGTCGATCCGGATATCTGCATCGAACCGGCATGGAAAGTGTCGATCGTCTACGGCATGCCGTGCGCCATCTATCACCAGCTGCCGGCGGCCTATTACCTGGCGGCGCGTTTTCACGACGATTTCGAGTCGGCCCTGCTTCACGCCGTCAACGGGGGAGGGCAGAATCAGGCGCGCGCCACGCTGGCCGGAGCGCTCGTCGGAGCACAGGTCGGCCTGTCACGGATTCCGCAGCGTTTTATCGATGGTCTGGAGGAGTCCGAGACCCTGTGCAGGTTGGCCGCCGATCTGGCCTCACAGGTGGAAACCGCCATATTGCCCGTTTAATATGGGGAGTGCCGAAATAGCTCCGCTTGAGTCTCATGCGAAGTAACCAACGCTGTTGACTTTTTATGGCGGGTTGCTTAGATTGTTCGCCATGTATATTCAGGGCAAACCATGAACATCGCACGAGCGCTCAACTGCATCATCGCCGCAGCCCTGATAGCCATCTACCTGGTCCTGCCGGCAACGGCCCTTGCCAAGTCCGGCACCATGGAGGGAGGTGTGCCCTCTGTACAGACGGTCAGCGCCATGACGACATCTTCCCCCTGTAACGACTGTCCCTGCTCCGACGAAAAAGACTCATCCTGCTGCGACTCGGCCTTTTGCTGCTGCGCGTGTCATGCGCCCCTCAGCCAGGGCTTCCAGCTCGCATACGCGCCGGTGGTTGTCATTCAAGGCTTCAGGGAACCGGCTTGGTCATTACCCCAGGTTTTCCTCTCAATTTTTGTCCCACCGCAAAACCTCTCCTGATCCGCTCTGATTATTAATTTCCTTTTTGGTGCACCACATCCGGCTTGCGAAATTCCGGACCGATCCTGCCGCCATCACCGGGAGTATGCCGGCTAGTCCCTTGCTCACAGGGGGATGGCGATACATATTTTTCAAGGAGAACGTACTAGTGACAACCCCAAAAAAAGATTTTCTGCATTCCCTCTGGGATTTTTTCTGCTCATTAAAATTGACCATGTTCCTGCTGATCTCCCTGGCGATCATCTCGATCATCGGGACGGTCATACCGCAAGGCACACCGGCCGAGGAATATCTCGCCCGGATCAGCCTGACCAAGATCAAACTGTACAAAGCGCTGGGCTTTTTCGATATGTACCATTCGTGGTGGTTCATCCTGCTGCTCTACCTCCTGACCATCAACCTGATCGCCTGTTCTTTCAAGAGATTGCCTCACATCTGGAAGATCATCAGCCAGCCGGTGACAGACCTGAGCGCCGGCCTGGAACAGTCCCTGGCCAATGTGGCTACGCTTAGGAGTCCGGATGAGCCGGCAGCAGTCAAGGAGCGGATCGTTGCCTTTCTTAAGGCTGAATTTGCCGAACCGGGAGTAGTCGAGTCCGATGGGACCTGGCACCTTTTCGCCCAAAAAACTCCCTGGTGCCGTCTGTCCGTCTATTTCGTTCACCTGAGCATCATCATTATCTTCATCGGTGCCATGATCGGCTCGCTTTTCGGCTACAAAAGCTATGTGAATATTCTGGAAGGGGAGAGCGTATCCAAGTTGGTAACACGCTCCGGGAAAGAGATTGATCTTGGCTTCTCGGTCCTTTGCGAGAAATTCAGTATGACCAGTTATCCCAACGGATCCCCGAAAGAGTTCAAGAGCATTCTGACGGTGCTGGAGAACGGCCGGCCGGTGCCGGGATTTGACCATAAACCGATCATCGTCAACGATCCACTGACGTACAAGGGGATCACATTCTACCAGTCAAGCTACGGGGATGCCGGAAAATACCTTTTTACGGTCACCGACCTTGATGGCAGGAATACAGTGTCACTGACGGTTGGCGGCAACTCTTCGGGAACCCTGCCGGACGGCAGCAGCATGCATGTACTTGAGACAACGCCGGATATAGCCCCCTACTCTCCGGGCCTTTCAGGTCCGGCTGCCAATGTCGAGATTCACACTCCGGCCGGCACCTCAGAACGGCTTGTCGTCTACGCCAATCATCCCGAGCTGAATATCGAACATGCAAATCACCATGGAAAAGGGCCGGTTTTACATTTCAAAGGCGAAGAAAAGCGGATGTACACCGGGCTGCAAGTGGCCAAAGATCCGGGCGTAGAGGTCGTCTGGCTGGGCTGCATCCTGATGGTGGTCGGCATTTTTGCCGCCTTCTTCATGTCGCACCGCCGCATCTGGGTGCGCATCCAGAAGGGATCCGTCACCGTCGGCGGTAATGCCAGCAAGAACCAGGGCGCCTTTCAGCAGACCTTTGATGAGCTTGTCGATCGGCTCAAAACAGATCTCACCAAGGAGAAACATTAATGACCAGCTCACTGCTTTTCAACATGACCACCTTTGTCTATCTTGCCTCAATGCTGCTTTTTTTCGTTTTTCTTGCCGCACGTGCCGGGAAGATCGGCGCAGCAGCCATGATAACTGCATACCTCGGCCTTCTGGCCCAGACCGTCGCAATAGCCCTGCGCTGGAAGGAGTCCTATGACATGGGAGTGGGGCACGCCCCGCTCTCCAATCTGTATGAGTCGGTAGTCTTCTTCTCCTGGACGATCGTACTGATCTATGCTCTGCTGGATATCAGGTACAAGTACCGGGTGATCGGCGCCTTTGTCATGCCTTTTGCCCTGCTCGGCATGGCATGGGCACAGCTTGGCATGAGCAGCGGAATCGAGCCGCTTGTCCCGGCCCTGCAGAGTAACTGGCTGCTGTATCACGTCATCACCTGTTTCCTCGGTTATGCCGCCTTCGCCGTGGCCTGCGGCATCTCGATCATGTATCTGATAAAGGCGAGGGGCGAAGAGGCCACCGACAAGCCGGCCGGAAACGGTCTGCTGTCGATGTTTCCGCCGGTCAGGGTGCTGGATGATCTCAACTACCGTGCGATCATGATCGGTTTCCCGCTGCTCACACTCGGAATCATCACCGGTGCAGCCTGGGCCAACTACGCCTGGGGCACCTACTGGAGCTGGGACCCGAAAGAAACCTGGTCGCTGATCGTCTGGTTCGTGTACGCTGCCTTCCTGCATGCACGCATCACCAAGGGGTGGGTCGGCAAGCGCGCCGCGTGGCTCTCCATCATCGGCTTTGCCGCCACGATCTTCTGCTACCTGGGCGTCAACCTGTTTCTGTCGGGGCTGCACAGTTACGGCGGCGGCAAATAAAAATGGCAGCTTGACAAACAGGGGATAGTTCATTTACATTCATCCCTCAATGAAGGGGAGTAGCTATCAGCCGGAGACATGGCTGATCCCGCGTTCGTCAACACAGTCGCAAGACTCGGGCCGGGAACGATAACCATCGCAAGCAAGACCTTTATCCAATGCGTAATACGCCGTGGGTAAAGGTCTTTTTTTATTTGGTATAATCACTGAACGGAATAACAAAGGAGGCAATATACATGGAATGGCTGACCGACCCGCAGGTCTGGATGGCACTGGTAACACTGAGCGCACTGGAAATAGTACTCGGCATCGACAACATCATCTTTATCTCAATCCAGGCCGGGAAACTCCCAGTCCATCAGCAGGAAAAGGCCCGGCTGGTCGGGCTCGGGCTGGCGATGTTCATCCGCATCGCGCTGCTCTTCTCGCTGACCTGGCTGATGGGGCTCACGTCGCCGCTGTTTACCGTGCTGGGCAACGAGATTTCCGGTCGTGACCTGATCCTGCTTTCCGGCGGACTGTTCCTGATCTGGAAAAGTACGATGGAGATACACGAGAAGCTGGAAGGAGTGGAGGGACATGTCGTCACCGGCCCCGGTGCGACCTTTGGTGCGGTGATTGTCCAGATCCTGCTGCTGGACATCGTCTTTTCTCTCGATTCGATTATCACCGCGCTCGGAATGGCCAGCCAGCTTGCGATAATGATTGCCGCAGTCGTCATCGCGGTCGGGTTCATGATGCTGTTCTCGGGCAAGATCAGCGCCTTCGTCGAACGTCATCCGACCATCAAGATGCTGGCACTCAGCTTTCTGCTTCTGATCGGCGTGGCCCTTATCGGCGACGGCCTTGACATGCATATACCCAAAGGATACATCTATTTCGCGATGGCCTTCTCGGTGCTGGTGGAGATGCTCAATCTGCGCATGCGCCGGGGAACGCCGGTCAAGCTGCACAATCAGTATGGCGAAGCGGGTGCTGAAGAAACACCACACACATAGACTCCGGCATTGCCGGAAAATGAAGTAACCAGGCCTGAAAAACAGGATAACCAAGGAGAGTACAATGAAAAACCGAGTCGTTAAAATTTTTACCGTTGTGGCAGCCGTGCTGTTTATGAGCGTAACCGTCATGGAGCTTAACGCCGAGGCGAGGGCCGGCGGCAGCCGCTCCATGGGAAGCAGCGGCTCACGCAGCTATTCCCGGCCTGCAGCAACTCCTTCATACCAGCCTCCGCCACGCCAGCAGGCCGCGCCTCAACCTGGCGCCTTCCAGCAGCAGGCCGGCGGCGGATTCATGAG
>DATNCC010000293.1:0-6306 GCA_035571735.1 Dongiaceae bacterium
GTCTGCATACTCTGAAGATTGCCCGCATTGACAAGAAAGGGGTCTGGCTGGAAGCCGGCGACGAGCTGGCGCACCTCCCTCTTCGGGAAGCGCCACAGGCGATGGCCGGAGAGCAGCTGGAAGTCTTTCTGTACCAGGTTATACCCGGAGAGCTGCAGGCTACGCTCCGGCCGCCGCTGGCACAGGCAGGTGAATTTGCCACCCTGAAAGTGAAGTCAATAACTGCTCATGGCGCATTCCTCGACTGGGGGCTGGCAAAGGATCTGCTTGTGCCGATGACTCTGCAGCCGGAACGGATGCAGGTAAACTGGAGCTATCTGGTAAAAATCGACGTCGATCAGCAGGGGCGACCCTTTGGCAATGCCCGTATCGATGAATGTCTTGACCACGGGCAACCCGATCTGCACGAAGGGGACGCCGTCGATCTCATCATCTGGCAACTTACCGAACTCGGGGCCAAGGTCATCGTCAACAACCGTTTCCCTGCCCTGCTCTACCGGGACGAATTGCCGGCCGGCAGCTTCACAGGCATGGAAATTCCAGGTTATATAAAGCGTCTGCGCGATGACGGCAAACTCGATGTCACCTTGCGCAGGGTGGGACCGGAAGGTGTATCAGACGGCCGCGACGTCATTCTCAAGGTTCTGGCCGCCAACGGCGGTTCGTTGCCTTTGCACGACAAAAGCTCCCCGTCAGTCATCCAGAGAATTCTGGGGATGAGCAAGAAGACTTTCAAAAAAGCCGTAGGAGGACTCTACAAGGACGGTCTTGTGTCGTTGACAGCTGAAGGAATCAGCCTGACCGCGAAAGGCTCAGCCCCTGTCAAGTAGCCACCATTTTCCTGAACACATATCTTTCCCCACATCTCTCCACAAATCCTGCCTCCCGGACTGCACTTGTAAATTATCGTAGTACAATAATACCTATAGAGTCGACATCAGGGAGGGAGCAGCTATGAAGATGCTTACAGCCTATGCTTTTGGCAAAACCGTTGCAGCCCCGTTCGCGGCAACGGAGCAGAAGGTCAGGGGGGAGCTGCAGAAGGAGGGTTTCGGTATCCTCTCCGAGATCGATGTCACCGCCAAGTTCAAGGAAAAACTGGGGAAGGATTTCCGCAAGTACATCATCCTCGGCGCCTGCAATCCGGCACTGGCCTGGGAAGCGTTCGGCAAGGAGCTGAATATCGGCACCCTGCTCCCTTGCAATGTATGTGTCTATGAAACTGATGACCGCAGCACAGCTGTGATGATCATGGACCCGGTAGCAGCGCTGTCGCTGATCAACAACCCGGAAGTAGCCGGCCTTGCCGGCATGGTGAAAGAGAAGCTTGAGCGTGTACTTGCCCTGATTTGAGGAGGCAACATGTCTGACACAACTTTACATGATCGCGCTGCAGGCGCCATCATGGGCGCTTTCATAGGTGATGCCCTGGGACTCGGGCCCCACTGGTACTACGATCTCGCCGAACTGCGCCGCGATTACGGCGAGTGGATCACCGGCTACACCGATCCCATGCCCGGACGCTACCACGATGGTCTCAAGGCCGGCCAGCTCTCACAGGCCGGCTTCATCCTCAGACTGCTGCTCACGTCGCTGGTGGAAAAGGGAGGATACGAGGAGGAGGACTTCTGCAACCGTATGGATAAGGAACTTCTGCCGCTTCTGGACGGCACTCCGGTCTGCGGTCCGGGTAGTTATACCAGTCAGTCTATGCGTGAATTATGGCGTCAGAGAGTGGAACAGAAGCTTCCCTGGGGGAAGACCGGCGGTCCGGCCGACGATACGGAAGCGATCGAGCGGACCCTGGCCCTGGCAATACGCTATGCACTCAATCCTGCCAGGCTGGCCGCCGCCATCAACAGCAACACGAGCCTGACCCAGAACGACAACGTGGTCGCCTCCATGACCGTGGCCTACGGAGCAGTCCTGGGGCTGCTGGTGCAGGGGCATGCCCTGAACAGTCACTTGTCGGGCAAACTGATGCGGCTGGTGAATAAAGGCGAGCTCCCCTTTCACCACATTACCAGCGACAATCTGCAGCCGCCACGACCCGGGGACCCGGACCCGTCCCGGACCGGAAAGTTCGCCTCGCCCGATGCCCTGCTGACGCCATCATATATGGCTGCCGCCGCTGCTGACCCTGATATCCGGATCGAACCCGCCTGGAAAGTCTCCATCGTCTACGGCATGCCCTGCGCAATCTATCACCAGCTGCCGGCCGCCTATTATCTGGCGGCACGTTTCAGCGACGATTTCGAATCGGCGCTGCTCCATGCAATCAACGGTGGCGGCCAGAACCAGGCGCGCGCCATGCTTACCGGTGCCCTGGTTGGCGCCCAGGTCGGCCTGTCGCGGATCCCGCAGCGTTTCATCGACGGGCTGGAAGATCGCGTGGAACTATTGCGACTGGCAGCTGGGCTTGCTGAGGGCGTAGCTGCTTCAGTGCAAACCCCTCCAAACCTCCCCTTGTCAGGGGAGGCTTAACAGCTTCCCCCCTGAAAAGGGGGGATTGAGGGGGGTTAGATTTAGCTGTTCCACCCACTATATCTTCTCGAACAGATCCTTGGTCGCTCCGCAGAGGGGGCAGACCCAGCTGTCTGGAAGCTTCTCGAACGGTGTTCCCGGCGCAACGCCGTTATCCACATCACCCTCAACGGGATCGTAAATATAACCACAGATCGTACATTCCCATTTATCCATGAAGCCTTCTCCTCTTTAATGCTGAATTTCATGCCCTTTGTTAGCAATTAAATCCTTTATTAACTCCAAACTCTTCTTGAAATCAATCGGTTTGGAAATGTAGTAATCCATGCCGGCGGCAAAGCACCTCTCCTCGTCCTCTTTGAGAGCATGGGCCGTCATGGCGATTATTGGCGTATGACCGCCGCGGGTGCGCTCTTTCTCCCGGATGGCAGCAGTAGCCTCGAAGCCGTTCATACCGGGCATCTGCACATCCATGAGAATCAGGTCGAATTGTCCGTTTTCCCAAATATCGACCGCTTCCTGTCCGCTCTCGGCAAAGTTGACTGTAAAATTCGACCGCTGCAACATCAATCCGAGGACCTGCCTGATCGTCGAATCGTCCTCTGCAACGAGCAGGTGAGGTATTGCCGTCTCTGCACGGGGAGCTTCTCCTTCAAGCGGCGTTTTCACCGAAGCAACAATGTCTATACGTTCCGCTTCGTGGGCTTCACCGAGAGGAATGGTACAGGAAAAGGTGCTCCCTTTCCCCTCTTCACTTGTAAAGGTGATGGTTCCACCCATCCGTTCCACAATCTCCTTGCTTATGGCAAGACCCAGCCCGGTACCGCCGTAGATGCGGGAATGCGAGTCATCCACCTGGCTGAAAACTTGAAACAGGAGATGTTTCTTGCCATCCGGAATTCCGACACCGGTATCGGCAACAGTGAAGGTAACTTCACCTTTGCCATCGGCAGCTCTGCTGTCTGCCGTTACGCGTATCTCGACCTGCCCTTTTTCCGTGAACTTGACCGCATTCCCGACCAGGTTTGTCAGGACCTGGCCGAGCCGTAAATGGTCTGCGACCAGAATCTCGGGCACATCGTCAGCCACTGTAAAATTTAAATCGAGCCCCTTGCTCAAGGCGGAGGGAAGAAGAAGGCTCACCGTATCTTCCACACATTCCCTCAAGGAGAACGCTTTTTCTTCTATTGCGAATTTGCCCGCCTCGATTTTTGTCAGGTCAAGAATATCATTGAGTATCCGGACCAGGGAACTGGCCGATTTCTGGGCAATCTCGATAAATTCCTTCTGCTCGGCTTCAATGTTGCCGGACAGAACGAGATCGAGCATGCCGATGACTCCGGTCATGGGGGTACGAAGCTCGTGGCTCATGTTGGCCAGAAACTGGCTCTTGGCAAGGGTCGATGCCTCGGCGGCCTCTTTGGCCCGGCGCAGCTCCTCCTCGGCCCGCTTGCGTTCGGTGATGTCACGCGCCACGTGCACCGTACCGGTCAGGTGCCCTTGCAGATCCAGAAGCGGTGTAGTGGACACCAGGTAGTCGCCCCCCAACCGTTCCTCAGACACTTCAACCTTATGCTCTCCGCCATCGTTCATAGTTTTGGTGTGTGGACAAAACTCCGGCGGCAGATTCGACCCGTGAACCGCCTCGTAACATGGCATGCCCATGCACTCCTCAGGCTCGCGGCCGAGCCGCTCAGCCATCGCCCTGTTCACGCGCACCACCTGGTGCCGGTCATTCAGGATGGCGATCAGGTCGGGAACACTGTTGAAGGTCAGCTCCCACTCGTCCTTGGCCTGCCGCAGTTCTTCGTATGCCTGATCATGGGCAACGCGCAGCCGGACAGTGCTGATTCCGTATGCCAGTTCGTCGGCCAGCTGCATCAGCAGAACCGCTTCCTCTTCTGAGAAGGCATTCGTTTTTGGAGAATAGATGGAGAGGGCACCTAACACCTTGCCGTCGTTCAAGAGCGGAAGGACAAGGGAGGAGGCATAACCCCGCTTGATCGCTTCATTCCGCCATGGTTCAAAAGCAGGGTCGGACAACATGTCGCTGCATCCGCACGGTTTGCCCATACGGATGGCGACGCCGGTCGGGCCGCGCCCCCGATCCGTGTCGGCCCAGGATATTCCCAAGGTTTCCAGGTACCCCTCTTCAAAACCCGCAGAGGCGACCGGGCGGACGCTCTTCTCCTCATCCTCCTCGGCAAAGCCGATCCAGACCATGGCATGGCCGCAGTCTTCGACCACGGTTTTGCATACAGCCTGCAGCAGCGATAATTCGTCCGTGGCATGCAGCAGAGCATGAATTCCGCTGTTAAGGGCCTTGAGTGTGCGGGCCTGTGCCCATAGCCTTTCCTCGGCCCGCTTCCGCTCGGTGATATCCCAGCAAACACCTGTCAGCAGAACAGCTCGACCCGAGTCGTCATAAAGAACTTTTCCTCTGGCGCTAATGTAGTGAATGCTGCCATCCGGCCAGACCGCACGATATTCCGTATCGTACACGCCAGTTGTTTCGACAGCCTTGTCAAGGTTCGCTTTTACTGAACCCCGGTCATCCGGATGCATTATCCGGAAAAACTCTTCACCTGTTCCAGTGAAGGTCTCTGGTTTAGTCCCCAACAAGCTATGAACACCATCACTCCAGGTACGCTTGTTCTTGACGATGTCCCAGTCAAAAGTAGCCATTCTCGATGACGCCAAAGCAAGGTCGAGTCGTTCCCGACTCTCACGTAGCGCCTCATCGGCCAGTTTAGCCTCGGTGATGTCGCTGAAAAGGATGGCGACTTTGCGACTGTCCTGTTCACCGACCCGGTAGGCACACACATTAAACCAACGATTCAGAGCTTTCGCTTCATTCACAAAACAGGCTGGTTCACCCGTCAAGGCGACATTCCCGTAAATCTCGAACCAATGTGCCTCATGCTCCGGCGCAAGCTCGCGCATCAGCTTCCCCTGTGCGTTCCGCAAGCCGGTTTGGGCTTCAAACGCTGGATTGATTTCCAGGAAGCGATAATCAATGGGGCGTTCGTCCGCGTCGAACAGCATCTCAATGATGCAAAACCCCTCGATCAGCGAGTTGAACAGCGAGCGATACCGCTCTTCCGATCGGCATATCTCCTCCGCGGCCTTCTTCCGCTCGGTGATGTCGGTGACGAAGGAATAGTAATACGCCGGATTCCCTTCCGCATCGGTGGCGAGGTGCACCAGGAGCTCGACTGGGACCCTGCTGCCGTCCTTCCTGATATACTCTTTCTCGAACCTGACCGGCCGGCCGGTGCGGTGCAGCTCCTCAAGTTTCTCACGCTCGAACTCCCGCCATTCCGGCGGCGTGAGTGTCTCGGTCCAGTTCATGGATCTCAGTTCATCCTCTGTGTACCCGGTAAGCCGCTCGTATGCGTCGTTGATAAGGCCGAGACGTCCGTCCGGATACCCAACACCGAAAGGCTGGGAGGAGATTTCGAGAATATTAGCCAGGAACTCGTTGTGTTGCTGGCTCTTCCGTAACTCCTCCATCAAGGCGTCACTCTCCGCCAGCGAACGGGCCAGCTTGAGATTGCTGTAACTCTGCTTGGAAAGAATGTCAGCCAGCTTCATGAAAAAGTGCATGCTGGTGCTCAGAGTCTCCCTGCTCATGCGTGGTACGGCTTCAAGAGCGGCGATGTACTCCTGTTCATCAAACCTGTACTGCCTTGCCTGTGACCGGAAAAGCTCATAATCCAGCGGCTCATCCTCGAAAAAGAATTGCCCCATGAAGAGGTTGCCAAAGTGTATATCTCCGACCATGACCGGCGTCGCCACGTCCCACAGGTTGTTCTTGCACCT
>DATNCC010000294.1:0-4335 GCA_035571735.1 Dongiaceae bacterium
CAATAAACAGATTGGCCTTTTCTTCAAGGTGGATGACATCATTAAATCACAACCCTTCGATTCAACCAAGGATGCGCCCGCAGGGGTAAGCGACGACCAGAAGAAGTACGCCGGCGCTCTGGGTGTTTTCTCCCAATTGTGTGACAAGCGCAGGGGGGCCACTAAACTTGAGGACGCTTTGGGGACCATCCTTGATGGTCTCGACAATGAATTGAAAAATAATGGCGGCTTCTCTCAAGCAACCCTCGATGACTTCAACACCGCCACCGATGACTTCAGGGGCAAGAACAGGGGTGGAACTCTTCCCACAAAAATAGTTTTCAATGCAGGCGTGCTCCAGCTTCAGACCGCAGGCTCCCTTCCTGCCGACACAGTTATCGAAGGGATCGACGTCACGGTAAAGATTCCTGCCGGGGTAACCATCAAACTTGACACAACAGGCGAGGTAGCAGCCGGCGTGGTGGATCCTGTCAGCAAGGCGGCAACCGGAAGCCTGGGCAGCGCTATATTCGACGCTGCAGCCAACACGTTACGCTTTGCCATTATCAATATTCAGCCGGGTATTGATGTCGGTGAGTTTGCTCATATCGAATTTGGCCTGAAGGTCGGCTTTGCTCTTCCTGCTCAGACTGATTTCCTGGTGACCGTGAACAAGATCACTGGTGGGAAAATAACTGATCCGAATGCAGCCATCGATCTGGTTGCTGGCGGGATTACCGTTAATGGAAAATCGGTTACAGGGTTTTAACTCTTTGCAACTGTAGTGCAGCGAGTTTATTGAAGGCCGCGTCTTTGACGCGGCCTTCCGTCTTTCCCGGAGGATATGAAGTCGAGAGCTTGCATCTCTCGACTTTTTTTGTATTCTTATACTAATGATATCACGCCGGTAATGAAGCTTGCCAAGGGGGAGCAGGGAATGGTTGCCTCTCTTCCCGGCATGTCCCGGCAGACTCTTAATAATCGCCTGAAAGTTACCGGCAGGACCGAGTGAAAGATGGCCCGGATTGCAGGGGTGTAACATTTTTTGCAGGAGTAAAAAGCCCGGGGTTGGCCGTAGCTAGCCTGTTTATCAGGGTTACTGCCGTATTCCGGTTCCTTGCGGTCAGTTGCTTTTTCATCCTTTAGCATCACCTTGTACCTATAATTGCCTGTTAATCCGGCTGGTTAACACAGTTGTTGCATTTATGGCATTACATTTGCTTTAAAGATAATTGATACTTTTTGGCAAATACCGCGTAAACCAGTATATTCAGACAAAAAGTTGTATCTCAGGAAAAAACTACAATGAAGAAGGGGTTCACCATGAAGTCACGACCAATTCTGCGTTTGTTGGCTACTGTTCTGATCTGCACCTGGCTGCCGACCATGACATGGGGAGCGGTACCTCCTGCCGCCCTGTTCAATAAGCCCCTCAATCAGGTCCCGGTACCGGAACCCGCCAACCTGTTCCAGTTCGTCAAGAACAAGCCTGCCGCCATCAAGCTGGGCAAGGCCCTGTTCTGGGATATGCAGGTGGGGAGCGACGGGGTCCAGGCGTGCGCCAGTTGCCATTTCGCTGCCGGGGTGGACAACCGGATGAAGAATACCGTCAACCCGGGGACCAGGAGAGTAGTGAATGGAGTGGTGGATACTATCTTCAAGGTGCGTGGCCCCAATGAAATCCTTCTGCCGACCGATTTTCCATTCCACCAGCGGATCGGTGACCCCACTTTACAGGGCTCAGGAGTCCTCCGGGACGCCAATGATGTGGTCGGCTCGCAGGGTGTAACACTCACCACTTTCGTGGCCATCAACACCGATGTCAACACCGACAGATCAGTCGACATCGGGACGCCGGTTGTCGATCCGGTCTTTCAGGTCGGCGGCGTCAACATGCGGCGGGTTACGGCGCGCAACGCCCCGTCCGTCATCAACGCGGTCTTCAATTTCAACAACTTCTGGGACGGCAGGGCCCACTTCATTTTCAACGGCGTGAACCCGTTCGGGCCCCAGGATACCGGTGCCAAGGTCTGGTTCAGCGACGCCGCCGGAATCCTTACCGCGCAGCCAATTCAAATTGAGATGGGCAGCCTCGCTTCCCAGGCAACAGGTCCCCCTCTCGATGGGACCGAGATGTCCTTCGGGGGACGCACCTTCCCGCAGCTGGGCAGGAAGATGCTCAGCCTCACTCCGCTCGGAAAGCAGGTGGTCCACCCCAACGACAGCGTGCTCGGACCCCTTTCCCGGGCTGTCCTCCAGGCCGGGAAGTTGACCGGCCAGCCCGGACTGAACATCACCTACGACCAGATGATCAGGGATGCTTTCCAGAGCACTTTCTATCAGTCCGGCAATCTGACTCCGGACGGCTTTACCCAGATGGAGGCCAACTTCTCCCTCTTCTGGGGGCTCGCCATCCAGCTCTACGAGGCGACTCTCATTTCCGACCAGACCCGCTTCGACCGGCTTCTGGGTGGTGATGCCAACGCCATTACCCCCCTGGAGGAGTCGGGAATGAACGACTTCTTTGGTGTCGCCAACTGTTTCGCCTGCCACGGCGGCACTGAATTAACCTCGGCTTCTGTTGCGGCCGCCGCCTTCCTCACCAACGCCGATAACAAGGCGATCGAACAGATGCAGGTGGCAAGCGGCATCGGGATCTACGATCAGGGTTTCAACAGCACCAGTGTGCGTCCGGTGGTGGACGACATCGGCAGGGGGGGGGATTCGCCCTTTCCCAACTCTTTGCTGGCCGGTCAGTTTATTCCGCTGTCGTTCTCCTCCATGGCCAAACTTCAGGCGCAGGTTCCAAGCGCCCTGCCGTTTCCATCGCTTGCGCCGGGAGTCGGGGTTAACATTGCGCTCCCGGCTACCAATAACGGCGCCTTCAAGGTTCCCGGACTGCGCAACGTGGAGCTTACCGCCCCCTATTTCCACAACGGCAGCGTTCTTACTCTTGATGATGCGGTCGATTTTTATGTCCGCGGCGGGAATTTTCCGGCGCTTGCGGACAGCCCGCATCTGGACCCTCTCATCACCCAGATCGGCGCCCTGCAGGGGGCAGCTGCCAGCACCAGGAGAGCGAACATCATCGCCTTCCTGAAAACGCTGACCGATGAGCGGGTCAGGAACCAGTCGGCGCCTTTCGACCATCCCGAACTTGTGGTTCCAAACGGTGATCCGGACTTTATCAGGATACCGGCCAGGGACGCCAGCGGCAATGTCGGTGTGACGCCACCCGTTACGATCAGCCAGGTCAACTCCCTTACCAACAACAAGAATTTCCCCATTAGCGGCCTGAAGGATCTGGGATCGGTTGTCCAGGTCAAGGTGAACAACGGCCCCGCAGTGACGGCTGACGCACCTTCTGTCACCACCTGGAGTGCAACCCTTTCCGGGCTCGTGGAGGGGCTGAACAATATTGCGGTATCAGGCACCGATGCCGCAGGCCTCCCGGTCACGGTAACCACTACCCTAACCCTCGACAGCATTCCGCCGGACCTTACCATAACCCCCATCACCGCACCGCTCAGGGGCGACGACTTTGTCCTGACCGGCACGGTCGAGGCGGGGATAAACCCGGTTGTGAGTGTAAAGACGGGAGCTGTTATCGGCGCTGCAAACATATCCGGCTCCGCCTGGAGCATCCCGTTGAGCTTGCTCAATGTAGGCGCCAACGATATAACGGTTACCGCTACCGATAAGGCGGGCAACGTTGCCAGCGCTACAGCGTCGATCTTTGTGCTCCCTGACGGGATTTTCAACGGGACAAAGATTCCGGATATCTCCGACGCCATCAAGGCTCTGCGCATAGCGGTGGGGCTTATCACGCCGACAGCCAACGATATGCTCCACGGGGATGTTGCGCCGCTGGGCGTGCCGGACGGCAAGATAGACCTGGCCGACGTTGTACTGATAATGCGGAACGTGGTCGGTTCGATCAATCTGGCCAATTAATCTATCTTTAAACGGGAGCAGCTACCATGAAAATAAGATCGATATTCACCACAGCTGTATTGCTTACAATGATGCTCCTTTACGGCTGCGGTGGGGGAGGGGGTTCGTCGTCGACGCATCCGGAAGGCAGCGTTACCATCAGCGGAGTTGCCGCTATGGGACCCATCAGCGGCGGCGACGTCAAGGTCTACGCCGTCAAGGACGGCAAGATCGACACGAGCGCAGTGCTCGGCACCGGGAAAACGGCCGCGGACGGCAGCTATACCATTACTCTCGACTCTGCCCCCACCGGTCCGGTGATTGTCGAGGTGACCGGCGGCACCTATACCGATGAGGCGAGCGGCACTCCCGGTGTCAGCAATAAAATGAAACTGCGGGCCGCCGTCTCCAGCGTAGCTGATG
>DATNCC010000295.1:0-5215 GCA_035571735.1 Dongiaceae bacterium
GGCCGGTTTTGCCCGGGATCCCTTCCGACGGGTGGAGAATGCATCTCCATACAGCTCCTATGGTGTTGCGGATGCCCTGCGCTCCGGGAAGACGCCCGCCCTGACCGATTGCGACGTGCCCCTGGGGCTGGTCTACTGGAATCCGGACGGGATCCAGTTCATCGATCAGTGGTCGGTACGGCGCAGGCCGGTCAGCAGGCCCTTGACCGGTTCCTGGCCGCTCTACTTCAGCCAGCGTCGCCGGGCCGAAGGCGAGGCGATCTTCGAGCAGTTTCAGGATCAGCTTAACCAACTGCTGACAAACAGCTCGCAGTCGCTGTTGCCGCAGCTGACTGCGGCCGGCTGGTTCCGCTATCTTCCGGCTGCCGGCATGATCCCGGTCAGCAGCGGGTATGTTGTCAGATATATGCAGGAAAACGGCGCTGCGAAATTCGCTGTTTCATCACCGTCATCAGGCATCGACCCCGCAATTTTTCTTGCTGGAGTTACCTGCCGGAAGCCGGCTTTTATCGAAGGTGCGAGGATGGTGAATATCTTCGGCGATTCCCATTCATATCCGCCCATTGATGTGACCAGGGGAGAGTTCATCTTCCTTTACCTTGTCAGGGAGAACATCGAAGCCCTGAAAGAATCGGCTCCGCCACAACCATACATTATCTTTACCAGCGGCCACCTGCCTTATCAGGGCAATGCCAGGCTCGATCTCGCCAGATATGATTTCAGCAGCTACGCATTCGTATAACTTCAAATCAAGGGGGTGATTAACATGGCAGGAACTATCAACGAAACCGATATGTACAATCTGCTGAGTCAGGTGTTCAAGCCGGAGGTTGCCAACACGCTGTTGCAGCAGCTGAAGGGTGAAACGAAGCCCGCTCCGATTGTAGACTGGGTAATGCCGGGTGATTTGATTACGGCGGAGTTTATGAATCAAATGTTGGCGGTATTGGCTGATCTCCAATTACGAGTTGCCGAGTTGGAAGGAGGCTCGGCAGAGGATGGTGTGATCATCTATGAACCTAACCTCTCGACGACTCTGCATATTGATGACCGATTGACGATCGTGGGAAAGAACATCCTGCCCGATTCCATCGTTTCCATCGACAATGCCTTACTCACTTCCGGTCAAAGCTCAACGGATAACTCCCGGTTCGTCTTTGACCACATTCCTCCCTTTGACACGATCGAGGCTGGTGGCCGCTTTGTCACGCTGGAAGTCTCGAATGCCAAGGGTAAGCAGACTGCGAAATTTAAACTTCTTCCTATGGAATTGACGACGCTTTTGGGAGAACTCTCGATTCTTCAATCGGGAGGGCCGCCGGCAGGCACAAAATACACCCCAGGGGGACGCTATACTTTCACCTTTACGATAACCGCGGATACACGGCCGGACGAAACCTTCCTGGTTATTCCTTCAGTCGACACTGGGTGGACCGCGTATGCGGTGGTAAGTGCAGCTGCCAATGCCGCTAAGTTAGAGCCGGCGGAAATAAGTATCAAGGCAGCCGCAAATGCGACGACACCAACTATTGCAACGGTTTATGTCGCCGTTTTGATCCCTTACGGGACAGCAACACAGACCACCGGTAAATTGACCTTGCAGATAAAATCCAAAAAGCTCAGCCCGAGCCGCAAGTGGTTGTCACCGCCGGTCAGCATAACAGTTGATGGAAATCCGCAGCCGACGCGGCAGATAACTGTTTCCTTGAGCACCACGACAGCTGGAGATGCGGCGGTTCGTTCCAATTCCGACGGTTCACGCACCGCTCTGGTCGCGCCCAATTCAGCGGCTGAATTGTATTTTGATGTCATTGTGCCGAGTGCAGGTAAATATAGGGTCGATAGTAAAAAACTGGCAAATTTCCTGGGTGATCAGTCAACTCCACAATGGAGTGCCAATGTGAGCGGTTCCAGCGATGGGGTGCTCAATCTCGCAGCAAAAGATCAAGTTATCGTAACAGTTTCGGCGAAATCCGACGCCAAGCAAGCAAATCTTGAGTTCGAGATCACTTCAATTGATAATCCTAATGTTTCAGGCTATTTGACTCCGTATGTGGAGCCACTTGTAATACGTTGAGTATGCCTTTCAATCATTTTTCCAAAGGGAGGTTCAATCATGATCCAAGAACAAAAAAAGGGTATCACCAGAACGATGCTGGCTTTGCTGTTCCTCGCTGTGTCCACGTGGGCGATGGGTTCCGCATATGCGGATGACGGTCTATGTATCACTGATGCCGATCACCTCACCCATGACAACACTGGGAATCCTGCGCCAACCATCGACGGCAGTATCCTCAACGATCCCGGCTGGGTTCATGCCAATCAGTACACCTTCGGGAACGGGACAACCACGCCCGACGGCACTATGCAGATGGTCAAGAAGGGAAACACACTTTACATCTCGTTCCAGGTCAATCATGACCCACAGTACAATGCAGGGGACAAGATAATCCTGCTCTTCGGTCCGGACAACGATCCTGCCCACGATGTGAGGATCCACATCCATCCGGTAAGCGATTCAGGGAATGCCTGTAGTTCCAGTGCAGGAAATAACCCTAGCAAGGTAAGCGTTTGGAGAAATAGTACCAATTGGGATCTCCAGAATAACTCGTCGTGGTTGGACGTGAAAGTCTGCAGCATCGATTCAGCAACTGATGGCAACACCTACGACGTCGAAATGGCCATTCCCATCGTCGTTTTGCCAAATACCAACGGGATAAACCTTCCCTCAACCGGTGATTTCAAGTTGTATGTCAACGCATTGCGTTTAAACACGGTCAAGGTAATTTCACCAGATGGCTCGACGACGGAAAAGACCGAAGTTCAAGGTCAGGTGAACTGGCCTAGTGATGCATTCATTCTGGGCGTTCCGAAAAACCCGACAACAGATCAATTACTTAACTCACCTGCCCGTGATAAATGGGGGAATGCATGCCTTTGGTCCACTAACAGTCCCTGCAGCGGTGTCAGTGTGAAAAAAACCTGGATTAATGACGCTGCTAACACTGGTTTAAGTAAGATTAATCCCCCCCCTCCGGGCGGGAGTGTCACCAACAACTACTTTGTAGAGCTGCAGAATACTGGTTCGATGGAAGCAAGCAAGGTAATTGCAAGGGTCAAGACAGCGAGGTTTGGACTCCAGACAGGGCCTGACGGTTTCGCTGAAATTACTACTCTTGGTCCGTCGGGGGTCATTCCACCAGTGAGCAGCATGCCGAACAACACTGTGACCCTCAACGGGGGATGGACACTAACAGATAGCCTCTATAAGTCGCTTTGTCCATCTTCAAATCCAAACATAAATTGCTATGTCTGCTCATTCGTACAACTGGACGAGGATCCTAGTGTAAGATCCCGACAACTCATCGCGAACCGCTATTTTTACTGGAATACCGTATTTGGCCACGCCTCGACATTTGAACATACAGCGACGTTGGCTACCCGTGCACAACAACCTGCGGCTAAAATGACTCTCAGTACGGCCTCAGCGACTGATCGATACGACATAGTCGTGTTCAACAGGGAGGTTCCGGCAACGGGCCTAAAACTGAGCCCAACAGAGCTGAAAACTTCTCCAAAACTGATTAATGACATGGTTGCCAAACGTCTGGACCGGGCAGTCGAGCACGAGCTCAATTTCGTGAACCTCACGGGAGCCTACAAAAACGGCTCTGGTTTCTATCGCAGCACTGTCTGTGGTTACCGGCATACCGGGCGTTTCATCAAATCGGACAACACTGAAATGGAATTGTTGGAGGAGACACCTTGTTATAGCTACTGGATTGAGCACAAGGGAGAGATCCACGGATGGAAACACAATTTGACGGGAGATGGCCTAGTCAAGATTAAGGAGGGTCGCTACACCATGACTGTGCCGAAAGGGCGTCCGGTGAATCTTGCTACCCGCATAGAGGCAATTGAACGGCCAACAATTATAAAGCCTAAAGCCCCGATTTTCAGACAGCCCGAAATCATGAATCCCGAAATCATGAATCGGGAGAGAGTCGTGCCCGGCAGGGTTCCCCAGATAGTGAAGTGACCTTATTATTACTCCGGTAACTGAATTTATCAATTCCGGCCAGCTGTAGGAGCGGCATGTTGCCGCGATTATCGCGTCTGCAAGACGCTCCTACGTTGATTTGTTTAATTGCCGCCGAAAGGTGCCGTGAAACGAGCAGATGTTCCCAGGTTCCCTTTACGGCAAGGAGATCCTGGCTGAGGGCCAACCATGAAGGACGGAGATGGGGAATTCCGGATAAACAGATTGATCCTGAGGAGCCGGCATGGGTGCCCGGACCCGCTCTTGCTGCAAATGCGGACCGCCTCCGCGTTGAACCGCGCGGAGTTGCAGCCCCCCTGGCTTCCTGCCTGCGCGGTCCTCTGCATTCGCAGGCTCAGGAACCCGGCGCCTGCCTCGCTCAGCGCGTCTTGGGCCTGGGAAAGTGCTGTTGCTGCACCGATTGATCATTTGTCCCGCTCCGCAGCCCGCCCGGCATTGGGGGCAGTGCCTGCAAACGCGGAAGCGGTTCTTTTTATGGATCGCGCAGAGATGCTGGCCTGCCTGGCCAGCGACTGGTGTGACGGGAGTCTGACAGATCGCTGGTGGTGGCGGAGCCTGTTGAAAGGAGCGGACAGCTGGAGCATGGTCCTCAATGCCTGGGGTGATGCGCCTGAATACGTTCCCGCAGCGCTGGAACATCTCGCCAACAGGGGCATGGCTGTACAGTTTGTACGCAATATCGGCAGCAGCGGCTTACGGATATTGTTGCGGTCCGTTACCGACAGTTTTGCCATGGCCGAATTGGCCGCGCAGGTGGCGGCCATTCCGGATTTTGTCATCGCTTCACCGGCCGAAAGAGAATCGACAATCACAGATGAAGTTACGGCTCGTGAGACGGAGGCGATTCTACTGCCGGACGGATTACCGCACACAGCCCCTTGGCAGAGGTGGGTGCCGGAATGCTCCGGGGCCGGCCTCAATCCGTTGCAGCAATGCCTGCTCGGGGTCGGTCTGATGCTCGCCCGGGCGCCCCATGTCGCGCGTTCCCTTTCCTTTGCAACTGCCGTCCGGCAGTGGAGCCGGCTGGAACCGGATACGGAAAGAAACACAGAGCACGTTCAGGTGACAGCAGAGGAGGTGCATGTAACTGTAGGGGAGTCGTTTTCTCAGTCGGAGGTGCATGCAGCTGTATCAACCAAAGCGGAGCAACGTTCA
>DATNCC010000296.1:0-3699 GCA_035571735.1 Dongiaceae bacterium
CATCGGCGAAGCGGAACCGGTCGAAGAGCACCTTTCCTTTGCCCAGCTTCAGATGCGCCATAAAGTCGTCGCTGGGAACGAAACCCTCTACCCGGTGATGCTCCCGGCCCGAAACATCCAGGACGAGCAGGGTCGGGGTCCAGCTGACAAGGAGCTGTTTCATGGCATCGGTTCGCTTGTCCCAGAAGCACTGGCTTTTGACCCGTATGAACTCCTCCTGAAGATATTCCTGCACCTTCTTGTCTGAATACGGACCCGCATTCATGGCTGCGCAGCCGAGTCAGCCATCAAACCAGAAGTCGAGAAACACCGGTTTGTGGCTTTTCTCCGCAAGGACCAATGCTCCTTTCAGATCGGTTTCCCACTTGATCTCCGCCATTGCCGTTCTCCTTTCTTCTTAATGACTTGCATTATAAAAACATAATACAGAAGCCGGGAAATGCAAGTCCGAGAGATAGTGAAATCCCGCAATGCATTTTCTCACGCAAAGCTCGCAACCAAAAGTAGGCGCTTCTAAGCGAGAACAGTTCTCGGATTCGACTTTGTCCAGGATGGACGGGGTTCAATCCAATTAACTATCTGAATTTCTTTGCGCACTTTGCGCCTTTGCGCGAAATTGCCCTTACCGGGTTTAAAGGGAGTTATCTTCAGAGCGGCGGCGTGCCCATGATTATCACTCGGGGACCGTTGCTGATCTTGTGGAATGTACCTGGATCTTTATTGGTGCCGATGACCCAGTCATACAACCTTTTGGCTGCTTTGAGGTAGGGAGGTTTCAACTCGTGATAGTACGGTTTGTTAACTTTCCGGTCATGGGCGCTGTAATAGTCAATCTGCATCTCCTCATCATAGAGGCCGACGCAGCCGTGGGAGGCGGGGTAGCCGGGTACGTCGCGGCCATGGATATAGTAGGAGGGGGTGGTTTCCACGCTCTTGTCGACGTAGAACCTGAGTCCGTAATGCATGGGATAGGGGCGGCCGATCTCCTCTACGGTGTAGAGATTCGATTGATGTCTCCGGTCAGCCGCGTCGATCCTGAATTCGCCGTTCGGAACCCTGTGTTTTTCGATGCCGACGGCCACAGGGTAGGAAAATACGAGCTTCCCGTATTCGTAGGCGCCCAGGAACATCTCGCTCTGGTCGATGAGGATGAACTTGTCTTCCTCGGCGGCATCAGGGTACGTTAGCGGCAGAGGGGTGAAATCCTTGAGATCTTCGAGATTCTGCGGCACCTTGATCGATCTGCCGCCGATGAAATGACGCCGGTCCAACCTGTTGAAGCGGAGCACCTCCTGCCAATGCTCGCCGAACAGCTCCTCGGGCGTGTCTGTCCATTTCAGTTTCTGACATCGCCACGTGATACGGGCATCGCTTGGATAGTCGATTTCGCAAAGCGACTTGACCTTGATGGCGGCATTGCCCGGAGCGGCGATGCAGAGCAGAACGACAAATGCGCTGAAGATAAATCGTAACCATCTCATATTATTATCTTATCACAACATCAGATTGCCAGCCGATTTATGCGCATTATCGTATTCTAATTCAAACCCTGTTCGAGCCGGACCCGGCTTTTCATGTCAGGGGTAGCTCTGTCCCGTGGGGCGGATCATGATTTCGTTGACGTTGACATGGGGCGGCAGGGAGAGCAGCCACTGTATGCCGTCCGCAATGGCCTGGGGTTCGAGCAGTTTCCCGAATTCGGCGATCGTCTTGCCGAAGTTTTCCTGGTCATATCCGGCCACGTTCTGGAATTCACTTAGCACGATGCCGGGCATGACCAGGGAGACGCGTACGCCGTGCTGGCAGACCTCGCGGCGCAGCGCTTCGGCGAGAGCACCGACGGCAAATTTGCTGGAACCGTAGAAACCGCTGAAGGGGGAGATGTTCCGTCCCACCACGGAGCCGACGATCACTATGTCGCCGCTTTTTCGCTGGAGCAGATATTGCCCCGTCCGCTTCATCAGGTAGGCGGCGCCGAGAACATTGATCTGGTAGAGCTGCTGCCATTGTGACTCGTCGCTGGTGATCACGCTCCCAGCCACTCCGCGACCGGCGTTGATGACGACGATGTCATACTTGCAGCCGCCGTCTTTCCAGGCCAGAGCCTGTTCCAGCAGCAGGTCGATGTCGTCCTGAATGCCTGCGTCGCCGGCTACTGCCAGGGCTTTGCCCCCTGCGGCGGAGATTTCAGCAGCCAGCGCATCGAGTCGCTCCTTACGCCTGGCGGTGATCACTACCGCAGCGCCTGCCCGCGCCAGGGCAACAGCGGTTGCGTATCCCATGCCGGAGCTGGCTCCGGTAATGATGGCTGTCTTGCCCGAGAGAGCTTTGTTCATTTGCGGTTCTCCTTTTTCCTTTTGTAGGGGCGAGTCATGACTCGCCCAATCGGGCGACGCATGCGTCGCCCCTACTCCATGGTTCATTTCCGGTAACTGATCCGGTAGATGGCGCCGGCCCTGTCATCGGAAACGAGCATGCTGCCGTCGGGCATGATCTGCAGATCGACCGGCCGTCCCCAAGCTTTGCCGTCTTGAAGCCACCCCTCGGCAAAGGTCTCGTAGGATACGGCCCGGTTTTCCTTGAGTCGGACCAGGGTTATCCGGTAGCCGAGTGGATCGCTGCGGTTCCAGGAGCCGTGCTCGGCGATGAAGATTTGCTCGCGGTAGTTCTCCGGGAACATGGCTCCGGTGTAGAAGCGCATACCGAGGGAGGCCACATGGGGGCCCAGTTCCATCTCAGGCAGGACGAACTCCTCCCTGCTGCGCTTCCTGCCGAATTCCGGGTCAGGGAATTCGCGGCCGTGCCAGAAGGGAAAACCGAAGTGGAGTCCGGCCCGCGGCGCGCGATTCAGTTCATCAGGCGGCAGGTCGTCCCCCAGCCAGTCGCGGCCGTTATCGGTGAACCAGAGCTCCCCGGTCCGCGGATGCCAGTCGAAACCTACCGTGTTGCGCACCCCGCGGGCAAAGATCTCCAGATGGTTGCCGTCCGGCTCCATGCGCATGATCGAGGCGAAGCGCGGGTCCTTCTCATCGCAGACGTTGCAGGGTGCTCCCACCGGAACATAGAGCTTGCCGTCTGGACCGAAACGGATGAATTTCCAACCATGGTGGCTCTTGTCCGGAAAGGAGGCGTTGACCGTTACCGGGCTGGGGGGATTTTTCAGCCGCTCCTCGATATTGTCGTAACGGAGCACCCGGCTGATTTCGGCTACGTACAGGGAGCCGTCACGGAAGGCCACGCCGTTTGGCGAATTCAGACCGCTCGCAATGGTGATGACCTCGTCGGCCTTGTAGTCGCCGTTTCGGTCAATGACCGCATAGACTTTTCCTTCGCCGCGGCTCCCGACAAACAGGGTGCCTTTGGTTCCGAGGGTCATGGAACGGGCGCCCGGCACTTTGGTGGCATAGACGGATAGACTGAAGCCCGGCGGGAGTTTGATCTCGGCCGGTCTGAGCGGTGCGCTGCTGCAAGCGGAGCACAAGGTCAGGCTGAGCATGATTGTGATCAGAGTACGTAAAAAGGTTTGCATTGTTTTGTCCTCATCCGCTTTCTATTGTCAGCATCCTTTAAAGCAGGATAGGCGAACTTTACGAGTTTTCAGCCCGCAGCATGGACAACGCTTTTCCGGCACCATCCTCTGACAGGTTTCACACCAGTAAGGAAGGGGCATCTTGCTGGCGCAAGCCTGGCACGTTTCTG
>DATNCC010000297.1:0-13203 GCA_035571735.1 Dongiaceae bacterium
CCACAACCCGGCTGGTGGCCAACAAAGGCAAGGCTCTCGATCTGGCTAATATCGCTACCGGAGACCACCTGCAGATTGTCGGCCTATTCGATGGCAAGACCGGCAAGGTTAAGGCCTCACAGGTCCAGGTCACCACCGCAAGTACCGATACCTTCATTCAGGGTCCGGTCACGGCGGCTGCCACCCCGAATCTGACCCTGATTGGAACGATATCGGTAGATACGTCCCATGTCGACCAGGCCCTGAACTTCCTGGATGACAGGAACGTAACACCGATAAAATTCGGCAGCCGGGCAGCCTTTTTCGCGGCGGTAAAACCCGATGGTCTTACCACGGTCAGAGCTGCGGGTACCGTAACCGGAACCAGCTTGAGCGCCACCAAGGTACTGCTTGAATAAGCACGGTAACCAGCCGGGCGTAGGATACGAGGGCAAGTCCGAATTATGATTATGCTGCCATTTTTAGCATGTAGAAGTTGCCACTGCCCGAGATGGACACTGTTGGCTATTATCGACTAGCAGGAAGAAATCCGAAATATCAGCTTGACAGTCTGCGATTAGGCAGTAGAATTTGTCCAGTTACAAGAAAGCAAAGGATACACGACAATACTAAACCATCCGCGAGGGTGGGACGGAAAGCCCACGGGTCTCCCCCGAGACAGCCGGGTCGCCGAAATATCCGAATCACACGATTCGAGGTTTTCAGCGGCACGGCTTTTTTTTGTCTCATAACTGACGCCGTTTACGGCGGGCAACGACAATACTAAACCATCCGCGAGGATGGGACGGAAAGCCCACGGGTCTCTTCGAGACAGCCGGGTCGCCGAAATGCCATACATTCGGCCCCGGCATTTTTTTGTCCGGGAGCAAGGAGGTGGTGAATCCGGGTTCATGGAGTTGTTTAACAGTCTTCTCAATCGCAGGTCGAAAGGAGAAAAAAATGAAAAAAAGTACGATTTGTTTGGTAGTCGCGGCTGGACTCGCTCTTGCCGGGTGTGGAAGTGGCGGAGGAACGACTGCAGGCTCGTCGGGAGGCCCGACGGGAATCAGCACCGGCACGATAACCGCCGTGGGCTCCGGGACCAATAAAGCTGCAGCCGGTGTACAGACAGCGAAGTCGATAACGGTCAACAAGACCACCTTTGCCCTTGACGGCGCTTCGGTCATCATGGACGACGTGGATGCCGTCATCGTTCCCGACCTCAAGACGGGGATGGTGGCCGAGGTGAAGGGTAGCGTGCCGGCCGGAGGCACCATTGGCGCAGCCACCGAGGTCATCATCCAGGAATCGATCAAAGGGCCCGTCGCCTCCATCGATGCCGACGCCGGCTCGTTCGTAGTCCTGGGGCAGACTATCAACCTGGACGCCGCCACTATTTTCGAGAATGCCGCGTCCGCTGCGGACCTGAAACCTGCCGACATGGTCGAGGTCCACGGGCTGACCGACGCTTCCGGGGAAGTCACCGCAGCGCTTGTCGTGAAACTCGGGCAGCCCTTCGTGCCGGACGTGACCCGGATCAAGGTGAAGGGTACGGTCTCCTCTGTAACGGGATCGAGTTTCACCATCGGTTCGCTCACGGTGGAAGCAGCGGGATCGCTTCCCGAAGGCGTTGTCGAGGGTGCCGTCGTAAATGTGAAGGGAACGGCGGCCGATCCGGCAGGCCCGCTTGATGCGCTACGGATCAAGGTGAAGAAGATTGCGGTCGTCGACACGGCCAAGATCACAGTCGAAGGATTCGTCACTGAGTATGTGTCATTGTCCCAGTTCAAGGTCGGCGGCATTCCGGTGGACTGCAGTGCCGTGGCGGTGAGCGGAATCGCAGTCAACGCCAGGGTCGAGATAGAAGGAAAGATCGTGGACGGCGTTCTTGTCGCCACAAAAATCGAGGTGAAACATCGCGGGCATGCAACGGCACCCGGACCGACGCCTGCTCCTGCCCCGACACCGGCCCCGGAGCCGACCCCAACGCCAATTCCGGAGCCGACCCCAACGCCGGAGCCGACTCCAACGCCAATTCCGGAACCAATTCCGGAGCCGACTCCGACGCCAACGCCAACTCCAGTGCCGACGCTGAAGCAGGTTCCTGATGGTGCCGCTCTCTACGCCCAGTACTGCGCCGTCTGCCACAGATCGTCCAAGCGCGGCTCTTCGGCGTCCGCCATCCAGAACGCCATCAACAAAAACAGGGGAGGGATGGGAACGACATCACTGAAAGCCCTGACCTCGGCGCAGATCAACGCAATCTCGAAGTACTAGACGCGACACGATATAATCTTGCAGCGATCCATCTCCTCTCTGCAAGCATACGAGAACCCCGTCTGACAACAGGCGGGGTTCGCCTTTTGTGAAATCCGGAGGGGACGTAGATAGGTTATGCAGCAGCAGCAGTAGACAGGATAGTGAAAAGAACCAGGGGCCCATGGGAGGTGAAGCAGCCCCTGGCAAATAACACGAATATTACCTATCAACTAACGTGCCAGAATATACGGTAACTATTTACTGTGTAACCGACCGATTATGCTGAAAAACAGAACTAAAAGTGCGGGATGAAGAGAGAACCACCACAAGAAATCTGTTAGAGTTGGCATAACTGCCAGATATGACGGGTTACGTTGTGCCTCCAATCTGGCGCACGGGGTGGCTGGATTAGAACTTTGGAAATCGTATGCGACTGATACGTTTTTTTACGAGATTTGCAGCAAACAGCATCAAACCTGATCCGTCTCAACTGGCTGATCGGCAGCCGTTGCATCCCGCCAGACGGTGATGAGGATTGCGAATAGTACCGGCCCCAGAATAAGTCCGAGAATCCCCAGCGCAAACACTCCGCAGATCGCTCCGAGAACGATTGCCGGGACAGGGATATTGCTCTTTGCGCCAATGGCAAGCGGGCGTATCGCATTATCGGCAAGTCCCACAAAAAATACGCACCAGATCGTCAGGAGAAGCGCCTTGAGATAGGCGCCGTTGATGGCGATAAAGGCAGCAAGCGGAACCCAGATGATGCTTGTTCCGACAACAGGCACGAGCGCCGCTGCTGCCGTCAGTGTGCCGTATAGTACCGGGGCTGGGACCCCGGCCACATAATAGCCGAGTCCGGCGGTTACCCCCTGTACAAGACAGGTAAAGATGGTTCCGACCGTCACCGCTGTTGTGGTCGCGCGAATCTCGGAAGAATAGCGGCGCACCCTGTCCTGGTTGGTGGCGAACCGGGCGATAGTTGCCGACACAACCCTTTCGCCGTCACGGTAGATGAAAAAGAGAATGAAAAGTGCCACTGCCAGGGTGAAGAGGAGTTCCCCAAGGTTTTTTGCGGTATTGGTCGCAACACCAAGAAAATATCCCGAAGCGTCGGCAGCCAGCTTTGCGCCGAAACCGGCAAGGTCAATGCCGAACCGCTCTCCCTGCGCGATAATCCCGTTTATGAACGGAAAATGGCTGATAGCGCCTGCCCCGGTTGCCTTAAATGACAGAACGAGCCGTTCACCTTCACTGTACCAGTCGGCGACGTTTTGAACGACCATGACAACCAGGGCTGCAACCGGCAGTATGAAGCAGAAGGTTATGGCGAGAACCATCACTCCGGCGGCGCGGTTTGGGTGACCGGGAAACTTCCTGGCCAGCCGGTCGTGGTGGGGAAGGGTTGCAATGCCGATGATAAGCGCCCACGCCAGCGGCTTGGCGATTGGTGCCGCCAGCATGGCAAACAGCCAGACAGCGGCGGTTGTTGCCAAGGCAGCCATGATGCTCAGATATGTTTTCTTGTCCATTGTTTTACCTTTCTGAGGAAGGTTCCAAAGGGCATCCGGGAGATAAGCGACCAGTGTTATGTGACCATCCTGCTCGATAATACGAATTCTTCCGAGTAATCGCGTAATTCCTTGATCGGGACTTTTGAAGATCCTGAACAATAGCGACGATATTTACTACATCAGCCAACGCTTTTTCATCAACAGATATGAGAGTAATAAGGTTACCACTCCGACTGCAAAAAGATAGATCAATTCCGGAGACAGGTTCGATAGTCTGCCTTCATCCAGCAGGATTGATTTAATCGGCTCGTAAAACTGGTAGGAAGGTAAGAACGGTGCGACGGCGGTCAGCTTTTGAGAAAAATCCGATAGCGCGGATGGGAGCAGATGGGGCAGATAAAACATGACGCCCAACGTCCTGGCGCTGGCCTGATTTCGGCATAAAAAACCCAAAAAGATGCCGTAAGAGCTGAAGCAGAAGCTGCCGACCACAATAAATACTGCGTAACTCAGGACATTTCCGGGATTAAAAGCTCCCAGCAGATGAAGGGAGAGGACCGCTGCCAGTATTAACACCATCCCCGACAGCACTTTGGCGCCAAGCCACTCAATTTCACGCATGGGAGTTTGCAGAAGCGCAAGCAGCAGCTTCTTTTCTTTTTCTTCGGCAACTTGTGCAGGCATTATGATGAAGCCTACCAGCAAAACCAGCATCAGAATCCAGGTGGGAAGCGTCTGCTTTTGAATCCCCCCTTCCTGAAGCGTCTCAATATCGGAAATCCAGTTTATGCCGTTTCCTTCTGCCGCCTTTTGTAATGCGGAAAAGCTCTCAATTATTGAAAGAGTCTGCAGAGACTCTTTCTTTAAGACAACAAGAACCACACTCCCCTTCTCTTTTTCAGATCGTACCAGCAGGCCGTCAATTTTCTTTTCTTTCAGCCATTTCTTGCCTTCCTCTTCACCAGACACACGGGAAAGTGCAAATATTTTATCGGCAGATGTGATGGTTTGCAGAATCAGCGGTGTATAGGTCTCTGTTTGTATGAGTCCGATATTGATTTTTTTGAATTCTGCAGCCGTCCTGTCTACCAGCTTCAAGGAGAAAAAAACAAAAAAAGGTATGAATATAATCAGGAAGATTGTTTTGTTCTTAAACGCGATGGCCAGGTCATTCAACGTCAATGTAATGATATTTCTCAGCATGGCAGGCTCGTCTTGTTATAAATATCCGATTGAAAATATTCCTCAGGTGAACCGTCGAACAGCAGATGCCCCTGGTGGAGCATAATGACGCGGGTCGCTAAGGTTTTGATCTCTTCAGGGCGATGGGACGTAAAGACGATGGTCTTTCCTGATGCATGAAAATCGCGCAGCAGTCTGTAGATCTCTTTTGTCATTTCAAAATCCAGGCCCGATGTCGGCTCATCAAAAAGGAGCAGGGGAGGGTCTGCCAAAAGAGCGCGCCCGATGCTTACTCTTTGCCGTAACCCTTTTGACAGGACCTGTACCTTGTTGTTGCGAAAAGGGAGCAGGTCGAACTCCTGCAGAATTTTTTCAATCCGTCCGGCAGGAACGTGAAACAGGCGCGCAAACAGTGTAAGATTGTACTCGACGGAAAAGAAATCGAACAGATTCGGGGTTTCCGGAACAAACCCGATCTCCCTCACAACTTCCAGTCTGTTCTCCAGATTTATTCCGTCTACCAACACATGGCCACTATCGGGACGGTGCCAGTTGGCCAATATTTTCAAAAGAGTCGATTTACCCGCACCGTTGTGCCCAATGACGGCTATCAGCTCACCTTTTTCTACCTCAAGACTAATGGGGAGAAGCCCTCTGTTTTCAGCATAAACTTTTGTAAGATTATGAATTTCGATCTGCATACATTATGTCCGGTTATTCATGGAAGGTGGGTGGGCGGGGCGGAACCCCACTCTCTTTTTTTATGCATCAACATGCTGTTAACCACATGAAACGGAGACATAATCATGTCAACTTCAAGATTACGATTACTAAAATTACTACAACCAATATTGATATAATAAATCCCATTTTATCCTCCTTCCCCTGCCATGCTGTTTCATCGGTATATCGGCAGGCATTGACAATGCTGATTCTGTGGTCATTGATTCCCTGAAAATGTGATGCAAAGCTGATGTTCGTAGAAGAGACTTATCTTTCCGCTTTTAGAATCCAGCGTATTGCCTTTTCATAGTCAGTGTAGGCATTAACTGAAAAACCACGGTTGCGCGAGCATGTCTCAAAGAAGTTGGCGTGAACAAAGTTAAGTCCCGGAGTGACGACAAGAGCCACTTTCCTGTGAAAGGTATCGCCATGCGTGGAAAGCTCCGCTGCAAGTTGATACACGTCAGCTATTGACAACTCGGATTGCGTGTCACGAAAGTCAACGAGCAGTTCATAGTCTGCATGCTGATGCTCGGTCTTCGCAATATCGGCGAGGAGTTGTCTGCTTGTGGTCATATTAATGATTCCATCGGTCGATATTTCAATGAAATCTCTCGCAGTTATGATCTTGATCTTTGTTGCCACTGGATATCTCCTTCGGCCCCTTTGACCTCGGACTTACATTACTCGACGGTCATCCGGTTCCTTACGTTCTTTACTCCGTTTACGTCGGCAACGAGTTTGGTGACAAGGTCTTTTTCAGCTGCATTCCTGGCCTTTCCGCCCACAGTGACCACGCCGCGCTTTGTCTTGACCGTGGTGTTCAGGACACTCGTCGAACGATGGTTCAGCAACGACATGTTAACCTGAGCGCTGATGGAAGCGTCATCGACTTTTTCACCTATTGTCCGGTGGGATTTATTCGGAGAAGTTGAAACTGTCATCTCATTTTTGACGTCCTTGATCCCTTCAACATCCCTGGTGTATTCGGTCGTCAATTCCTTTTGAGACTGACTGGCGGCAATGCCTCGAAGGGTGACGATGCCGTCTTTGACTTCAACCTCGGTTTTGGCTGCGCTCACGCTGCGATGAAACAGGAGCGCGACCTTTACTTTATCACGAAGCCACGCATCCGAATTTGCTGTGGGGGTGGCTCCTTTGACTTCCAGCCTGTTGTCCACGCTCTTGACACCGGGGAGGCCTGATACGGTCTCCAGTGCCAATGATTTGTGAAAGTTCTCGGAGACGACCCCCGTCAAGGTGACGACGCCGTCCCTGGACTGGATTTTGATATCATCACCCTGAAGGTATGTCTTGAACACATACGATTGCCTGGCAGATACTTCGATGCGGTTGTCCATTTGATCAGCGTGTACAGGTACGCTGACTACCAGCAGTGCCAACCCCGCAACAATTGTAGATATATATAATTTTGTTTTCATGGAACGCTCTCCTTTATTGTTGTTACAGTTGAGTCTGAAATCTTGATTCATGAGTGTGGCGTATCATACAACAGCGGCCGGATTCCTAACCCTGCTAAACAGGATAGTTTGGAATAGGCTAAAGACGCCGGTGCATGATACGCGCTGTTCACTATTGTCCCAGAACCTTCTTGACCTGTCCTATCTTTTCCTGAATTTTGCCGGCGGTCTTTTCGTCGGCACCTTCGTTTTCCAACGCAGGATTATCGCTCAGTATCCCGGCAATCTCCTTGGCTGTACCCTTCAATTCGTGAATCGTTCCTTCCACCTGGTCCTTCGTACTGGATTTCATGGTATCCTCCTTTAGGATAACTACTAGTAGTTTGCAGAAAACATAAGACCGCCCATGTTCTGCCATACTTAGGTATAAGGCAACGAACGTGCCAGAGAAGATCTGCGGATATATGAGGTGTAACCAGCCTATTTTATTGAATTACATCGTGATGGCATCAGGCGAATCCGTTAGGGATATCCATCCGGCTTAACAGAACTGTTATATTTGGCGGATAGCATTGCCGCTCGCCGCCATGACCACGGTTCGATAAAGGGACACAAGATCATTACGCATGTTTGTAATACTCTTCAATAAATGTGCTTCCGGCAGAGCGCGTGAATCGCACCATCCCGGAAGATACATAATCCGTCAAATATGGCGCATCCGTTTTATCTGAAGGTTTACCCTGCAGGCTTCTTCTTTCCTTCGCCTCAATTCTTTCAACTTCATCCATACAATCCAGGCTCTTGCAATCGCACTATTGGTAAAACTGTACTGGCACAGTAGTTGCGCAACACTTTCAAGGAATATTTGACACAAACCGAGAAACCGGCTCTCAAATGGCTCCTGTTCATATAACTTCATAATTATAAGAGGCGATCTATGTCAATAGTCCTGACGCAACTTCGAGACGATATCGGAACAATCGTCATGAATAATTCTGAACGCCTGAATGTGCTGAGCGGCAATATGGTTGACGACATGCTTCAGGCGCTCGATGTGTTGGAAAAGGGTAAGGCGCGAGTAATAGTTATCCGGGCTTGTGCAGGGGCAAAAGTCTGGTCTGCAGGCCATGACATCAATGAGCTTCCGATTGCCGGGCGGGATCCATTACCGTATGACGATCCTCTCGTGACAATCCTGCGCTCTATCCAAGCGTCCCCGCTGCCGGTAATTGCCATGATTGAAGGTGCGGTGTGGGGCGGCGCGTGTGATCTTGCCCTTTCATGCGATATATTGATCGGCTCTCCGGCAGCCTCGCTGACAATGACTCCCGCCAAGATAAGCGTGCCGTACAATGCCTCTGGCATTCTGCATTTCATCGGAATCATGGGGATCAACATCGCCAAGGAGATGTTCTTTTCTGCGCAACCGCTCACCGCCGAACGGGCTGAAAAACTGGGGATATTGAACCATATGGTTCCGCTGCAGGAGTTGGAGCATTTTACGTACGAATTGGCAGGCAACATCGCGAAAAACAGTCCGTTAAGCATCAAAGTGATCAAGGAACAGATCCGCCTGCTTGCCGATGCCCACCCATTGAGTCCTCTTACGTTTGAGCGTGTCCAGGGTTTGCGTCGGCTGGTCTATGACAGCAAAGATTATGCAGAAGGGCTAAGCGCTTTCCAAAACAAGCGACCGCCGGTCTTTCAGGGGGAGTAGAACATTTGATAAACGCACGTATCCGGTTAATAAGGTCAGGAGGATCTCCCTGTGGCGCTTGCCCCTGGTAAAACGAAGCTCGTATGTACGATCGGCCCGGCATCAGCGTCGTCCGAAATCATGGTGCAGATGCTGCGTGCCGGGATGAACATCGCCCGCCTCAATTTCTCCCACGGCGATTTTTCCTGGCATAAAACGGCCATTGATTCACTTCGCCGCGCTGCTCGTACGGCCGGCAGACCTGTGACGATCATGGCCGATCTTCCGGGCCCTAAAATGAGGATCGGGCAGCTGTCTGAAGAGCCTGTCGAGTTGATGCGTGGTGATGCGTTTACGTTGACGACGCTTGAAATAATCGGTGACCGGCAGCGTGCTTTTGTGAACTATCCGAGACTGACCAAAGATGTCAAGCCGGGTGACACCCTGTTCTTGAACGATGGCATCATTCAACTGGAGGTCGTAACGGTCGAGGGGAGTGAAGTCCGGTGCCGTGTGCTTGTCGGCGGCGAGTTGCGTTCGCACAAGGGGCTGAATATGCCGGGAATAGAGCTCGGTGTCAGCGCGTTTACCGAACAGGACCATGCTTGTCTCAAGTTCGCTCTGGAAAACGGTGTGAATGCGGTCAGCCAGTCCTTTGTGGAAACATCGGCCGATATTGAAGCGGTACGGAAAGCGGCCGCATTGCTCGGATTTCACCCGTTCATCATTGCCAAGATCGAAAGGGCGGGAGCACTGGACCATATCGATGAGATCCTGAAGGCTGGCGACGGGATCATGATTGCTCGCGGCGACCTTGGGGTGGAAACCCCCATCGAAAGAATTGCCATGGTCCAGAAACAGCTGATCGTCAGGGCCAATCTGTTCGGGAAACCGGTTATCACGGCTACGCAGATGCTGGAATCGATGGTGGACCATTTCCGCCCCACCCGGGCGGAAGCCACCGATGTGGCCAATGCCATCCTCGACGGCACCGATTGCGTGATGCTTTCCGAAGAATCGGCCATGGGGAAGTACCCGGTCGAGGCGGTGAACATGCTCAGCAAGATCGCAGTTGCAACCGAGCCGTATCGTTTCGGGAATAGTCATGGAACAGAGGAATCCGAACCTAATGCATTCGCATATTCATACATTGGAGGAACCATGGGAAATCAAACAGACGGCAGCGATCAGGTCATCTTTTCAACCGTAGACACCGCAGTCACCGCTGCGGCTCATGCGCAGAGGATATTCCAGGACCAGACCCTGGAAGTGCGCCGGGCCGTAATCAAAGCCGTTCGCTCGGCCTCCGTAGCCAACGCGGAACGGTGGGGCAGCATGGCGGTCGAGGAGACGCAAATGGGGCGCGCCGATGACAAGGCGCAGAAGAACCTTCTCTGCGCTACCCGTACGCCGGGGGTGGAGGACCTGCATTCGCACGCCTGCACCGGCGACAAGGGATTAACCCTGGTAGAGTACGCCCCTTTCGGCGTCGTGGCTGCAATAACACCTTCTAACAATCCGGCCGCGACCATTATTTCCAATGCCATCGCCATCCTGGCTGCGGGCAATTCCGTGGTGTTTGCCCCGCATCCGGCAGCAAGCAATGTCAGCCAGAATGTAATGCGCATTCTTGCTTCGGCAACGGTCTCGGCCGGTGCCCCCACTGGTCTCATCACCTCGGTCTTTCCGGCGACTCATGAAACGACCAGAGCCCTCCTGGCCCACCCCGGGGTTTCACTCAACATGGTTACCGGAGGCCCGGCGATCGTGAAGGTGGCCATGACCACCGGCAAAGCCTGCAAAACCATCGCCGCAGGGCCTGGCAACCCGCCCGTGGTCGTGGACGAGACCGCAATCTTTCCCACATGTGCCCAGAACATCATATTCGGAGCGAGCTTCGACAACAACGTGCTCTGCATTGCGGAAAAAGAGGTCATCGTGGTCGAAGCTGCCAGGGTCCGGTTCCTGGAGAGCATGCGCAATGATCCCCGGGCTTTCGAATTGTCACTTTCCCAGATGGACGCCTTAACCGCGCTCGTCATTACGAAGGGGGGGGAGGGGTGCTCGGAACCGGTTATGAACCGCGACTATGTGGGCCGCGATGCGGCGGTCATTGCCAAAGGGATTGGCCTCGATGTGCCTCTCGGCACGCGCCTGTTATGGGGCGAAGTGCCGAACGACCACCCTCTCGTCTGGACCGAACAGCTCATGCCGCTCCTGCCGGTTACCATCGCCAGTGACGTGGATGCCGCCATCGACTTGGCCTGTCGCGCAGAAGCGGGGAATCATCATTCCGCCGCCATGTACTCGACCAACATCGAGAATCTGACGCTCATGGGACGGCGCATGCAATGCTCCATCTTCGTCAGTAACGCTTCGACCCTCTATGGTCTGGGTATGGGAGAGGGGTACGCATCCATGTCCATCGGCACCCCGACCGGAGACGGGATCACCAAGCCGTCGCACTTCGTCAGGCCGCTGAATTGCTGCATCGTTAATTCTTTCAGGATTGCGTGAGGTAAACAAACCGGCACATAACGTTGGGAACTGTAATTTAACAGTTCAACGTGCAGAAGTTCTGGCATTCAGGATCGCAGCGCAACGAAAGGAGCTTTATTATGAACCAGACAGTCGGATGGATGGGTGGTCAGTTGTGGATTTGGGTGGCGCTCGCCGTCCTGGTGGTGTTCGTAGTAGTATTTAAGAAGTTGCTCAGGAAGTGACAACGGAGGCACCATGCAAACAATGAAAGCACTTGTCTACCACGGCCCCAATAGCCTGGGCCTGGAGGAGAGGCCGAAACCGGCTCTCATGCTGTCTACGGACGCTATCGTACGGATTACGACGACTACCATTTGCGGGACCGACCTGCACATTCTCAAGGGGGACGTGCCGGCAATAGCGGCCGGACGTATTCTCGGCCATGAGGGAGTGGGGATTGTCGAGGAAGTGGGATCTGACGTCGGAGGTTTTCACAAGGGGGATAAAGTACTTATCTTCCTGATCACCTGCTGTGGAAGATGCAGCTTCTGCAAGAAAGGGATGTATTCCCATTGCCGCAACGGCGGTTGGCTTCTGGGCAACAGTATTGACGGCACCCAGGCCGAATATGTCAGGATACCTTTTGCCGATACCGGCCTGTACCTGTTGCCGGCCGGGGTCGATGATGAAGCAGCCGTCATGCTCAGTTGTATTCTTCCAACCAGCCTGGAATGCGGTGCGCTCAGCGGGAAGGTGAAACCGGGGGATGTCGTTGCAATTGTCGGCGCCGGCCCGGTCGGCCTCGCCTGCCTGCTTACCGCACAACTCTACTCTCCAGCCGAAATCGTGATGATCGATCTTGATGATAACCGGCTGGAGGTCGCCCGCTCGCTTGGCGCGACCCGGGTTGTAAACAGTTCGGACGGGAAAGCGGCGGAGCGGGTCATGACACTGACGAAGGGCGCCGGGGTTGATGTGGCCATCGAGGCGGTCGGCATCTCAGCGACCTTCGGTATTTGCCAGGCGATAATCGCCGCCGGCGGGCACATCGCCAACATAGGTGTCCACGGCGCACCGGTCGAGCTCCACCTTGAAAAGCTCTGGGCCTCCAATATCACGATCACCACGAATCTGGTAGACGCCGGCACCACACCAATACTGCTCGGGATGGTTCAGTCGGGTCGTATTGATGCAAAAAAACTCGTGAGTCACCGCTTCGAACTGACGGAAATCATCAAGGCGTACGACACCTTTGCAAACGCTGCCAGGGAGCATGCGATAAAGGTTGTAATCAAAAATACGATCTCAAGCTTCTGATCAGGATCAGCCATGAACAAACAAACCCCTGTCAGCCACCCGATATGCAATCTTCTTCCCAAGGATGTCGAGGGCTTCGATTCGCTGGTCGAACTGGCTCTGGATATGCGCTGGTCGTGGAATCATGCCACGGACGAGGTATGGCGGCAGCTGGACCCGGTGCTGTGGCCTGGCAGGTCCAGGTCGGGCGGGTCTGCTGTCCTCTTGAAGATTCTCATATACTCTGGCAGCGATGAATCTTATACAACATTCAGTCTCATCTGCTCCGTCATATATGGCAGTAATGTTAAACATGACGGATTCCGCTGACGACGATTCTTTCTCCTTCTACCCATTCTCCCCATTTTAACCTTTATAATTGGCCGTTTACGCTCTCAGTCTCTACTGATCTACTCTGGCGAGCTATTTGCTCACAATGGAGATCAATAAACCAAAAGGAGCGACACCATGACCGAGCATAACGCCGTAGCAGGGATTTTCGACACTCACATCGAAGCAGAAACCAGCATCAAAGAACTTCAACTGGCAGGTTTCGACATGAAGAAGCTCTCCATTGTTGGCAAGGACTATCACACGGAGGAACATGTCGTCGGTTACTATAACGCCGGTGACCGCATGAAGGTCTGGGGCA
>DATNCC010000298.1:0-4924 GCA_035571735.1 Dongiaceae bacterium
CCGCTTTACCAGGCTGCTCTGGATGCGGTAAGGGTGCGGAAAAAAGCGATCGTCGACATGACCGTGGAAGAGATGTTTGCCGGCATCATCAAGCATGCCGAGGACGGCGTGGACTTCATAACCGTCCACTGCGGGGTCACCCGGAGCACGGTGGAGCGGATGAAGAACGAGGGACGGATCATGGATGTGGTTTCCCGCGGCGGCGCCTTCACCATCGAGTGGATGGCCTACAACAACGCCGAAAACCCTCTTTTCGAACATTTCGACCGGCTGATCGAGATCTCCCGGGAGTATGATCTGACCCTCTCCCTGGGGGACGGCTTCCGTCCGGGCTGCCTTGCCGACGCTACCGATCGGGCACAGATCCATGAACTGATCCTGCTGGGAGAACTGACCCAGCGGGCGTGGGACGCCGGTGTCCAGGTCATGATCGAGGGGCCCGGACACATGCCGCTCAACCAGATCGAGTCGAACATCCTGCTGCAGAAGAGGCTCTGCCACGGGGCGCCGTTCTATGTTCTCGGCCCGCTGGTGACCGACATCGCCCCCGGCTACGACCACATCACCTGCGCCATCGGCGGGACCGTCGCAGCAGCTGCCGGCGCCGATTTCCTCTGCTACGTCACCCCGGCCGAGCATCTGAAACTCCCGTCGGTGCAGGATGTAAGGGATGGCGTCGTCGCCTCACGGATTGCGGCACACGCCGGAGATATCGTCAAGGGGGTAAAAGGAGCCATCGACAAGGACATCGCCATGGCCAGGTGCCGCAAGAAACTCGACTGGGAGGGGCAGTTCGCGCTGGCCCTCGATCCGGACCGGGCCAGGCAGCTCCGGGCGGAGTCCGGAGTCGCGGATCACGGCGCCTGCACCATGTGCGGAGAGTTCTGCGCCTATAAGGTTATGGATGATGCGATGGAAAAACATCAGGCAGCATCGTAAGGATAGTTGACGCAGGACGCAAAATCGTCTAATAAAAGGGTATGCCATCTTAGCTCAGTCGGTAGAGCAATTGATTCGTAATCAATAGGTCACCAGTTCGATTCTGGTAGATGGCTCCAGTAAAAACAGAGGGCTACAGTTTTTTGCTGTAGCCCTTTTGCTTTGCAAATGGATAATAAATGTGTTTGTCATGTTGTACATTGTATCGTGTCGGTCAGTTGGCAAACGGCCTTCCTCAGTTCATCACAGTCATTTTTCCGTGCTGCCGTTTGCAGGGCTCCCTTAATTTTACCTGGTATAAACCCTTTCTTTACATAAAGGCTTACATCGTCACCCTTCTCGATCTGCAATGCTCCTGAATAGTCAACCTTAATGCCATCGTCGTATTCGCATTTCATATATCTCACCTCGGTTCGATTAACGATACAGATCAAGGCTATATTGGTTATTATACGCTTATAACAACATTTAAAACAGCCTGCATCTTAATGTTATGGGTGCCAGGCATTTCGTGAGGCTTCTCATTTTATTGCCGGAATGGATAAACGAATTGTTTCTGATATGCTTGGATATGGCTAGCTATTGCTGGAGGTAATCTATGTTCATCGCTTGGAAAGATGGGTTGGCAACCGGCAATGAGGTGATCGACAATCAGCACAAAGAATTGTTCAGAAAGTTTAACAATTTCCAAACGGCATGCAAGCAGGGAAAGGGTCTGGACGAGTTATCAAACCTCTTGTCGTTCTTGGGGAAATACGTCAGATCCCACATGGCGCAGGAAGAACAACTGCAAATAGTTCATAATTACCCAGGCTATCAGATGCATAAGAAGGAGCACGACAATTTTACATACAATTTGAGGAAACTCGAAGAGCAGCTAAATGTACAGGGGATTACCCCTGCCTTGTTGGTTCGAACCAACATGACCTTTATTGACTGGCTGACAAGGCATTTCACATGGGCAGATAAGGACCTGGCCAGTTTTCTAAGCAGTGGCGGAGGATCACACATGATACCGAAACGGATTCTAATCGCAGAAGATCAGATGGCAACCAGGGAAGCACTGATCAATCTTTTTACAAAGCGGGGTTATGAAGTTGAAACTGTCACTAATGGAGTCGATCTGTTGAATATTGCCACTGGTAAAAAGTTTGATGTAGTCATCACTGATCTGCTTATGCCGGATCTTGACGGAGCGTCGGCAACAGAAATCATTAAACTGCAAGGGAATAAAACACCAGTCATAGCTTTGACGGGACTATCTCAAGAGGATATAGGTCTTGTACAGGACAAATTTACCAGAATATTTCATAAACCTATCAATTTAGCTGATTTGTTCGATTATGTAGAATCGTTGCTGGGAATCTGTCGGGCTTAGAATAAATCTGCTGCAAATCCGTCTGAACGGCTCATATTTCACCGCTTTTTCGGCCAATAGAACAACTATTAACCTTCAAAAGCGGTAAAACCTGATCTCGTACAGCCGAATTTTCGCTTCGATTTTCTAAGTCCGACAAAACTCCCTGGAAAATAAGTTGAAATGGAAAGGCAGAAATAAAGACCTATGGAACATGTAATACATGTAATTGAATGGGATGGCTCATACGAACTTGGAATTCAGACGATAGATGATCATCATCGGGAGCTGATTGAACTCCTGAATAAGTCTTACGACTTGTTACTGTACTCGACCGACAAAGAAGGCATGCAATTTATTTTGTATGAGCTCGCAGAGTATGCAGATTATCATTTTGACGCTGAAGAACGTTTGATGACTGAAGTCAGTTACAAAGGACTAATGCCGCACGTGGATAAGCACAATAGCTTCAAGAATCAAATAGCCCTCTTGATGAAGGATTATCTTTCAAGATCGCCAAACGTAAATACTGACATCATTCTGTTTCTCTCTGATTGGCTGAAAAAACACATCCTTAAAGACGACCGTAAATTTACAGTATACTTGTCGAAGAGCAAATACCAGGAAGTGAATTCACTTGCTGCTGGAGCAAACCATAAATGCTTATAAAGAAGGTAATCTCGGGAGGACAGACGGGAGTTGATCGAGCAGGATTTGATGCAGCGATCAATGCAGGCATTCCCATAGGTGGATATTGCCCAAGAGGACGGTTAGCTGAAGACGGAACCATACCTGAAAAGTATTCCATGACAGAGTTGGAATCAGTTGAACCATACTACCGGACTGAACAAAATGTCATTCAATCTGATGGGACACTGATACTCAATAAGGGTATATTGTCAGAAGGAACCAAGCTGACTAACGATTTCACTATCAGATACGGGAAGCCGAGGCTGGTTGTTCAACTTGAAGATCCCATAGAACCTGCACATGTAATTAATTGGATCAAGGGGCATTTCATCAACACCCTCAACATAGCTGGGCCAAGAGAATCCAAATGCCCGGAAGGCATATATTCAGATGCACTCGCTTATCTCGAAAAGATATTCTTGCTGCTAAAGGAAATGTAATACGGGCGGCATACTTCTGGAGGTGATGAACGGTTATCGTTTTTCACAATAGTCACCAGTTCGATCCTGGCAGACGGCTCCATAAATAACAACGGGCTACAGTTTGGAACTGTAGCCCGTTTTGCCTTCAGCCCCGGGGACTGTCTCGACAGTCTCCCATCCTCAAAACAATGGATGCTCAAAGGATAAATAAAGCAGCCCCCCATATTCACCCTTTGATGGCCCAACACCGACAGGGACTGAAAATCCAGGGACAATCTGGAGACCAGACTTGAAGTTGACGGCAAAGCGCATTCCGGGATTGATGAAGAGTGTCGATTCTGTGGCTTTAAGACCATTCACCGGCTCCGTCTCGGTGGTGGTGCCGGCAGCCTCCAACATGAGGTTGAAATTTTCACCTCTTCCGCGAGTCCCGGCTTGCCTGAGAAGATCAATCCGGCAAGCAAGAAATAGGGCAGTGCTCTCAAAAACGACATGTATTCCTCCTGGCTTAATGTTTATTGCTCGGACAGACCGAGTTTCGATTCTGCTCTTCGCTCCCACCAGCGGTACAACGTCGGAAGCACTACCAGTGTAAGCAGCGTGGAAGTGATGAGCCCGCCGATTACCACTGTGGCCAGCGGCCTTTGCACTTCGGCGCCAGTGCCGTGAGAGAGGGCCATGGGAATGAAGCCGAGCGACGCCACGAGCGCCGTCATGAGCACCGGCCTTAGCCTAACCGCCGCGCCGGTCGTGATCGCATCATCCAGGCTCGCCCCTTCCTCCCGCAGTTTGTTGAAGTACGAGACCATGACGATGCCGTTCAACACCGCTACACCAAACAGAGCGATGAAGCCTATGGCGCCGGAGACTGACAGCGGCAGCCCGCGCAGGAACAGCGCCACGATACCGCCGATCAGGGCGAAGGGGACGTTGAGGATGATCAGGAAGGCCTGCCTCACGCTGTTGAAGGTAGAGAAGAGCAGAATGAAGATCAGCGCCAGGCAGATGGGGAGGATCACCGCCAGCCGGGCCATGGCCCGCTGCTGGTTTTCGAACTGCCCGCCCCAGTCCATATAATATCCGGCCGGCAACTTGACCCCGGCATCCAACGCTTTCTGGGCAGAAGCCACGAAGCTGCCGATGTCCCTGCCGGTCACGTTGCACTCCACCACGATCCGCCGGGAACCGTTTTCACGGGAGATCTGGGCCGGGCCCTCTTCGGTCTTGACCCGCGCCAGCTGCTTCAGCGGAATACGTGCCCCGCCCGGGGCGGATATGAGCAGCTCCCCGAACTTTTCCGGATTGTCCGAGAGCGCAACCGGGAAGCGCAGCGCCACGGCAAAGCGCTTCTGCCCCTCGAACAGCTCCGAGACCGCTTTCCCCCCCGACGCCAGCTCCAGCACCTCGTTGATGTCGGCCACGTTGATGCCATAGCGGGCAATGGCGGCCCGGTCGATCTCCACCTGAAGGTAGGCCAGGCCGGATACCTTTTCCACTTGGACGTCGGCAGCCCCTT
>DATNCC010000299.1:0-5402 GCA_035571735.1 Dongiaceae bacterium
GATTTGACCCGGTTATATGTCTATCTGGGTATTGCACTGCTGGCGGGAACCGTGGTCAGCGCCATTGCCCTCTACATCTACCGGATCAACCGCCGCCTTGCCGAGAGCATCGTCAAGGGGAAACAGACCGAAGACGCCCTGCGGACTCTCTCCGTGGCGGTTGAACAAAGCCCGGTTTCCGTTGTCATTACCGATAACAAATGCATCATCAGCTACGTGAATCCGCGTTTTACATACGACACCGGCTATAGCTCCGACGAGGCCATCGGTCGGAATCCGGCCATTCTGAAGTCGGACTTGACCGAAGAGCGGGTGTACAGCGAACTGTGGGATGCCCTGGGTCAGGGGAAGACCTGGTCCGGCGAGTTCGTCAACAGGCGGAAGGACGGCGAGCTTTTCCATGAAGAGGCCCATATTGCGCCGGTGTTCGATGATGTCGGGGTGGTCACGCATTATGTGGCGGTGAAGCTCGATATTACGGAACGGAAAAGGGTTGAAGAGCGGATTACTCATTTGGCTCAGCATGACGCCCTCACAGATCTTCCCAACCGGCCGCTCTTCTCCGACCGACTGGAGCAGGCGGTGACGCTGGCGCAACGGGACGGCACAAACATGGCCCTGATGTTCCTGGACCTTGACGGTTTCAAGCCGGTCAACGACACCTTCGGTCATGCCGTTGGGGATCTGCTGCTGCAGGAGGTGGCCCACAGGATGCGAGAATGTGTGCGGGCATCGGACACTGTCGGCAGGAGCGGCGGCGACGAATTCGTGGTGCTGCTTCACAGGATCGAGGACGAAACCGACGCCCTGACCGTTGCCGAGAAGATCCGTCAGGCCCTCTGCCGCCCCTACGAGCTGGCGGGGCAGCGCCTTGAAATTTCATGCAGCATCGGAATCGCAATCTTTCCGGAGCATGGCACTGCCGAGAAAGAGCTGTCCCACTCTGCCGACAGCGCCATGTACTGCGCCAAACAGGAAGGGCGCAACCGTGTGCGGCTTTTCCGGCTCGGTGAGGCTTGTGGGGACGGGAGTTGAAGATTCGCTGGCCGCAGGCATCCCTGCTCAACTGGGTCTGGAAGCCCCCGGCAGTGCAGATTATCAGATAGTTGCTCTATCCGCCTGATCACTCATTAAAAAGGAGATACACCCATGTTCAAAGTCTTTCGACTCATCCTGGCTCTCGCCGCCATCGCCCTCTTTGGCCTTGAAGGAGCGGCGCTTATATGACCGGGACAAGCACAATGCAGCAGATCGTGGATTTTATTCTGGAACTGGACAAACTGAAGGGCGTAACGCGTAAAAACCGGCCGCTGGGCCTCGATCGTTTTGAAAATTCCGCAGAACACAGCTGGCAGATTGCCCTCCTGGCCTTTTCCCTGGAGCAGTATGCCGTGGCTGCGATCGATATCCACCGGGTGATCGCCATGCTGCTGGTTCATGATATCGGCGAGATCGATACCGGGGACACGATCGTTTTCGCGGAGGGAGGCTGGGAAGAACGCAAAGAGGCGGAGCTGGCGGCGGTGACGAGGATTTTCGGCATGCTGCCGGAGCCACGACGCTCCAGCTTCATGGAGCTGTGGCTGGAATTCGAGAACGCTGAAACCCCTGAAGCGCGCTTTGCCCACGCTGCAGACCGGGCTATCCCCGCATTGCTCAATCTCGCCAACCAGGGACAAAGCTGGCGGGAGAACGGTATCAGCCATAAACAGGTAGTAAGCCGTATCGGCCCGCCGATCAAGGCGGGATGTCCAGCAATGTGGGATTATCTGGAAGCCCGCCTCGAAGAGGAGCGCCAAAAAGGATGGTTCGGCGGTGAATGAAGTATTGCAGCACATACCGGCCCTGCCATCGGTATCGGTCAGGCAAGCTTGTAATGAAAAAAGTTGAGGATATACTGATTGCATGCTCGCATTCCTCCTCTGCGACCATGCAGGCCGACGCATTCGAGGGGGACGAAAAGCCGGAATCGGCCCGACATTGTTGCATGAAAGGAGACTTTATGAAAACGAACATCCTGGCACTCTGCATACTGCTCTGCACAGTCAGCGCACGTGCCGAAACAACGGTTACACTGAACCTGGTTGATGCAAAGGGCATTGGTCCCGCTGTTGGACAGGTTTCAATCACGGAAACAAAGTACGGACTCGTATTCACCCCTTCACTGAAAGGGCTGCCGCCGGGACTGCACGGGTTCCATCTGCACCAGAACCCCAGCTGTGCCCCCCTGGAGAAGGATGGCGCCATGGTCCCCGCTCTTGCGGCGGGTGGTCACTACGACCCGGCCAATTCCAAACGCCACGACACACCCTGGGGTGAGGGGCATCTGGGGGATCTGCCCGCTCTCTACGTGGATGCTGCCGGAAACGCCACGCAACCGGTGCTGGCACCACGTCTGAAAGCAGCAGATCTTGCAGGCCGTTCACTGATGGTGCATGCGGGTGGCGACAATCATGCAGACCATCCTGCTCCGTTGGGCGGCGGCGGTGCGCGCTTGGCCTGCGGAGTGATCAAGTAATGGTCTGATCTGCAATGGAGAAGGACGCGCCCAGAACGGCGCGTCCTCAATCTGGATGTCATGAAACGCTTGAAGGGCCAGGATCTGCGGTGTCAGGCTTGGCTTGCTGCCATTCCAGGATGCAAGAAATTTGGGATTAGCCCTGGTTGAGCGGAAGTTTGATTGTGAAGCAGGTCCCTTCGCCTGGAGCCGAGTCAACGGTAAATACCCCCTTGTGATTCTGGGTTATGAGTGCATACGAGACCGATAATCCCAAACCGGTCCCGGCGCCAACATCCTTGGTTGTGAAAAATGGCTCGAAAATATGTTTGCGCGTATTCTCATCCATCCCCGGGCCGTTATCCGACACCTTGACAACAACCATCTCACCCTCGCGATATGCGCAGAGATTGATTTCCGGCCTTGGCGATCCAGACTCCGCCATGGCCTGAGCTGCGTTCTTGAGAATGTTGATCATTACCTGCTCAAATTCGGTCTCATTGACCGGCACCTTAGGCAGGTCAACCGCAAAATTCCTGACGAAGTTGATGCTCTGGAAGTCGTATTTTTCCTTCAGGTCATAATCGTTTGCCGCCAGATCCACGGCGCGCTCGATGACATCCGGCAGGGCGGCCAATCGGCGTTCGGAACCGCTCTTGCGGCTGAACTTGAGCATGTTGGATACGATTATTGCCGTACGTTCCCCGGCCTTGTACATTGTTGCCAGCAGTTTGAGTACACTGCGCTTTTCCAGATAGGTGCGGATCTGCGACAGGTTGATGCCGAGTTCTTCCGCAACCTCCTGATTGTCGGGCGAATCCGGAGCGAGCCTGCGCTCGATGTTGTGCAGATTCTGGACGATGATTCCGATCGGGTTGTTGATCTCGTGCGCCATGCCGGCAGCCAATCCGCCGATCATTGTCATCTTTTCGGTCTGGATCATGAGGTCCATGGCCTGCACACGCTCGGTAAAATCTCTTGCGAACGAGATCGACATCGGGCCGTCGTCGAAAATAAGCGTCGTGATATCCACATAACAGGGGAACTGGGACCCGTCATTGCGTATTCCAACCGTTTCATATCCAATTGGCACGTTCACACCACGCCTGTGTTCCATGGTTGTGATCTCGCCGCGGCGTTGCGGAGCGATACGCTCTTCGACAAGAGTTCCGATCAGTTCTGACGGGTCATTGAACCCGAAAATCGTCGTATAGGCGCGGTTGACATAGGTATAATGGAGATCACGGAACATGGCGATTCCTATCGGGGCGTCTTCTATGAGGGTACGGAACCGCTTTTCGCTCTCCTTCAGCGCCTTCAGTGCCTTTTTTTGCTCCGTAACATCGATGGACAGGACGGCAATCTTGACGACTTCTCCCGTGACATTGAAAATCGGGAAATATGTTTGATCAAATATCCTGCCATTATGCTCATCCTCAAACCTTGCCGCCTCTCCGGAAACCATGACCTCTGCCGCCTTCCGCTTCCTGCTTTGCGCTATGCCGGATTCGGAGTAGTGGTCCCAGAGACACGAACCCACCAATTCAACGGTGTCCTTCCCGGCACGCTTTGACGCCTTGGCGTTGATATCCAGAATAATGCCGGACGGATCGATGAGATAGGCGGAATTGTCGATTCCGTCCAGAAGCGCACGAGCCTTCTTTTCGCTCGCACTGAGCGCCTCTTCGGCACGGTTGCGGTTTTCGATCTCTGCCAGAATGGTGCGCAGGATTACGATGAAACTTGCGATGATAACGATGATGGCTACCAGGCTGATGACAATTATCGAGGTGGCGGATTTCGATATAGTGCCTTCGAATGCCTCGACTTTGTCCTCAAAGTCCTTCAATGTGGATTTCGATATCTTTGCGAAACTTTCCCGTGCCTTCATGGACGGTGGAGTTACAACCCGTTCGTATTCCTTGTAAGCCTTGTAACGGTCTTCGACGGGAAGCGCACCCAGTGCGGTCATCATTGTTTTTGTTGAATCGACCCATGTCCTGGTATCGGTATATGCCTCGGCAATAAGCTTCCTGTCTTCCTCGGTTTCGGCGGCTTTTTTGAGTATTTCGAAATGTTTCATGCACTCTTCGATGATGTCATCGAGGGCTTCCATGTCTCTCTCGTAGTCGCCGCCAAGCATGATGTCTCGGGAGAGGCGGGAGAGGTAATTCAGGTCGCGGCTCAGCCCGGTAACGTTCATTTCGGTGACGATCTCGTGGGAACGGAGGGAATGGAAGTTCTCCGACAAGGTGCTCATGCTGATAAAGGCGGAAACCGCCATGGCGGAAACGCATCCCGTGATGACCAGCGCCAGCAGGAACATTCTGACCTTGATACTCATACGCTTTTCCTCTTTGTCGTGCAGGTGAGTTATTGAACCATGAAACGGCACGTTTTGAATGAAGCCTTTTATAGTTGTACCAGTTACCAGGTTAAATGAAAAGCCGGTGTTAATCAGTGAGTTTCGCCGGTTTCCGCGCATATCTATCCGTGGAGAGCCCGTCTTCTGTCATCGGCGATGACGATTCTTATCATCGAGTATCTTCCTTATTGGAGCGAGATTGGTTACATTTCAGGATTTGTCTGGGGCAGGACCTCAAAACCCTCCTTATCCCGCAATGACAATCAAAAGAAAGGGGAGCCTTCCGGCTCCCCTTCTATTCATAGTTGTAATTATCAGCGTCAGAGTCCGGTGAGACTGGTGGCCGACAGGGTAATGCCCGGGAGTGCCGCTGTATTGGCCGAGTTTGCTGGTCCGCCAAAGATCGAATTCAAGACCATAGGGAATGATGTACCCTTGTTAAGACCGGCGGGGAATCCCTGGAAATTGACATGCATGAATTCCCCGACTCCAAAGCCGGGCTGAACGTTGGTTATGACGATTCGCAAGGTGGCCGGAGCT
>DATNCC010000300.1:0-14829 GCA_035571735.1 Dongiaceae bacterium
TTCCGGATACACCGACCAGGCCATCGCATTGTTAACAGACCTCCTGTCTCTTGCTGCCGGCAATGATGAAGTGATGCTGAAACTGGCCAGGCTGCATGTGGTGGTCGATCACATTGATGAAGCCCAGTGTTTGCTGCAGAACTTTACCGAAAATTCACCTTTTTTTTCTGATGCGCTTTTCATGCTGGGAATGATATTCGCTGACAAGAGGAATTTTGCGGAGGGTGCCGAATATTTTCGAAGTGTATTGAAACTGGATGACCGTAATGCAGAGGCCCACAATAACCTGGCACTTTGCCTGATGGAACTGGCTCGGCCCGAAGAGGCGCAAGAGCATTTTGTCACGGCAATCAAACTGGCGCCCGACAGGGCCGAAGCATGCAACAATCTGGGCAATCTTCTTGTTCGCTATTGGAAACTGGCAGAAGCATCCGAGTCGTATCGCCGGGCGATTGAGATAAAGCACGACTATGCCGGCGCCTATAGTAACCTTGGGCGAATAGCCAACTACGAAGGACGAATTGATGATTCGGTAGCGCTCTTCCTGAAGGCTCTGGAGATTATGCCGGATTTTCGCGCTGCCGCCGACAATCTGCTGTCCATCCTCAACAATTCGGATAAATTCACCCCTGAACAGGTAAGCAAGGAACACTTCCGCTTGTCTGCCATCTACCCGGTGTCGGGAGAAAAACCGCCACAAATGGGGCATCGGCAAGGTCGCAAAATCAGGATCGGCTACGTATCCTCCGATTTTAAAAGTCACTCGGTCGGTTTTTTTATTGAGCCTGTATTGAAAAACCACTCCAGGGATGACTTTGAGATTTTCTGTTACGATCAGGTCACGGTGCCTGACGAAACAACCGAAAGAATCAAGAATCTTGGCTGGACGTGGCGCCCCGTGTTTGGTCTGCCTGATAGTAAAGTGGCAGAACTGGTCCGGATGGATGCCATCGACATTCTTGTGGATCTCTCCGGCCACTTCGATGGCAACCGGTTGGGAGTCTTTGCCCTGCGGCCTGCTCCGGTACAAGTGACCTGGCTCGGCTACCCGAACACCACCGGTCTGAATCAGATCAACTTCCGCCTGACCGATGAATTCGCCGACCCAACAGGCATGACCGACCATCTCTATTCCGAACGTCTTATAAGGCTGCCGCGGACATTTCTCTGCTATGCCCCGCCTGTATCCGCACCAGCGGTAGCTCCGTTTCCGGGGGAACCGGTCATATTCTGTTGTTTCAACAACTACCCAAAGGTTTCGGATACGGTCCTCAAATTGTGGGCCAAGGTTTTACATTCGGTACCCGGCTCGAAATTATTTCTCAAGAGCGGACCGTTGGGAGATTCGGGGGTACGCGCCCTGCTGACGAGACGGTTTGCAGCGCTCGGAATCGATCAGACACGCCTTATCCTTGCCGGATTTGCGGTCAGGCGCGAGGAACATCTGCAGCGCTACGGGGCCTGCCACATCGCCCTGGACACATATCCCTACAACGGCACCACTACAACCTGCGAGGCGCTCTGGATGGGTGTGCCGGTCGTGACCCTGGCGGGCACATCCCATGCCGCACGGGTGGGGGTGAGTATTCTGAATAATGTTGGATTATCCGAACTAATTGCGCAGAGTGCAGATCAATATGTTGATATTGCTGCAGGCTTGGCGAAAAATCCGGCACGCCTCCGTGATTATCGCGCTTCTTTGCGCACACGACTTCTCAATTCGCGGTTGATGGATGCCGGCACCTTTACGGCCGATCTGGAACAGGCTTACAGACGGATGGTGGATCAACTCCACGTTCAATAACCGGCAGTTATGCACTTTTTTTTCGACAGGTCATTTTTTTATTAAAGTTCGGAAACGCCTGTCCGATATGCTAACTAACGAACAGTGGCCAGAAGGCCACATACTTTAAACTCCCAGAAAGGGGAATCATCATGGCAATTTCAGACGTTTCATTAACAGCAGGCATGCGCAGCAACCTCCTCCAGCTTCAAAACACATCGGCACAGATCGCCAAGACTCAGCAGCGCCTTTCCACCGGCAAGCAGGTCAACAGCGCCCTCGACAACCCGACCAACTTCTTTGCATCGCAGGCAGCTGTCAACCGTGCTAATGACTTCAGCTCGCGTAAAGACGGCATGGGTGAGGCCATCCAGAATGTGAAGGCCGCTGATGCCGGTATCACCGCAATTACGTCTCTGGTTACCGCCGCCAAAGGTCTTGCCGAGGCAGCCCTGGGCACCACGAGTACTACCGACCGTGCCTCCTTCGCAACCCAGTATGGTACTCTGCAGACTCAGATCACCCAGCTGGCTTCTGACTCGGGGTACCGTGGCACCAATCTGCTCGGCACCGCCAACAACACGCTGACCGTCAACTTCAACGAAGACGCATCTTCAAAAGTCGTTGTTACCGGTTTTGACGCATCAGCTACCGGACTCTCCATTAACACCACGTCAAACGCCTGGGCCGCCACATCGGACATCACGCTTGACCAGGGCAAGATGGATACCGCCATTACCCAGCTTCGCAACCAGTCCAAGTCCCTGGCCGGCAACATGAACATCATCACAACCCGTCAGTCCTTCACTGACTCGATGATCAACACGCTGCAGACCGGGTCCGACAACCTGACCCTGGCCGATATGAACCAGGAAGGCGCCAACATGCTGACGCTGCAGACCCGTCAGTCTCTTGGAACCACAGCTCTGAGCCTCTCTTCACAGGCTGCCCAGTCTGTCCTCAGACTCTTCTAGTCGTAACTGAAGAAGGTGAAGCATTAAAACCTGAGCGGGGAGAGGGCAACCTCTCCCCGTTTGCGTATTTCAGTTTCAGAGGAGACTGATTATGAGAGTTGAAGGCAACGATCAACGACTGGCGGCTGCAACTGCCATTCAAATGCAACAAACCGGAGTTCAGCAGGTTTTGGCGCCAAAACCGTTACAACAGGACGCACATAACAACAGCAAGTCGGATACCGCCCACTCTCTTGTGGGGGACAAGGTTTCCATAAAAGTGGATCTGCCGCAAAAAACGGTCGACACCTTGCAAAGGATCGGCAATATTTCCGATTTCCTCAATTCGGTGGCCACCAATCTTCGCCAGACCCACGAAGGGTTGAATGAAACTTCGAGTATCGTTGGTGATATGAAGACATCGCTGGACAAAATAATCAAGAACTACCCCCCCTATTCTCTTGAAAGCAAGGAGAGGATAGAGCAGCTGATGAGTTACTCATCACTGAAAAAACAGATCCTGAGCATGATGGTGCCCGCTCCGCCTCCCCCGGTTTATGAAAAGGTCAAACATCTCTGGGAAGATCTTTTCAGCGGGCCGAACAACACGCTCCAAACCCCGTCTCTGCCGCAGGATGCCCCTGATTCCCATATTAATGCCGCTGCCAAGCAGCTCGACGTTATTACCGGTCAGATTGGCCTGATACAAGAGTCTTTAAGCAGCTCGGTCGGGGCGTCCTGACCATGCCGCTGAAGCTGACACTTAAGCCTGGAGAACGGATTGTTGTGGGTGGGGCAGTGATTACCAACGGATCTTCTGTCGCTAATCTGTTGGTGGAAAACCGGGTGCCTTTGCTCAGGGAAAAAGATATTCTGAGTGAGGCTCAGGCGACCTCTCCGTGTAAAAGGATTTATCTGGTTATTCAGCTGATGTACATCGGCGACGGCTTGACGTCGGAACTTGCTCAGGTTTACTGGGAACTTGTACGCAATGTCATTGCGGCTGCACCCAGTACAAATGACTTGATTTCACAGATAAGCGCGTATATTCTTGAATCGAGCTATTATCCGGCTCTGAAGGTCGCCAAGAAGCTGATATCCTACGAAGAGGAGCTGATTAAACATGCAACAACACTCGGTTAATGCCTACACGGCGATCCAGAAGGAAAATTTGAGCGGACGGGAACTGGAGGCCTCCGTGCTTTCCAGGGCGGGTCTCATGCTGAAGAGCGTAAAGGATAACTGGGGCGCTCCCGATCGTGATCAGAAGCTTCTGGAGGCGATTAAATTCAATCAAAAGGTATGGAGCTTCTTTCAGGCTGAGCTGTCAGATCCCGATAATCCGCTCCCGAGAAATCTGCGGGAAGATATTCTCAATCTTAGCATCTTTATTGACAAACGCTTGTTCGAGGTCATGGCTTTCCCCGATCCGGATAAGCTCTCTATCGTGATTGACATCGATTTCAATATTGCCGCAGGCCTGAGGACAAGCAACGCAGGACAATGACATCACGGAAGTGATGTACCTTGGCGCATATAAAATAACCTTCGAGACAATTTCGAAGGTTTTTTTGTTAAATTTCTATACAACCGTAAGTCTGTACCCTTTTCCTTCCAGATAACCCACAATTTCCTTGATATGCTCATAACCGCGCGTCTCCAGCTCCAGTGACACGTCGGTCCGACCGATAGCCAGAGATTTGGAGCGCCGGTCATGGGTGATATGAAAGATATTGGCGCGGGTGGCAGCGATGTTCTCAGCCAAAGTCGCCAGCGCGCCGGGATGATCATCAAGTTCGACGACCAGCTTGAGGTAGCGCCCACCGGCAATCAGGCCCCGTTCAACCACCAGTGAAATGGTTCTGACATCAATATTTCCGCCTGACAGCAGGCAGACGGTTTTGCCTCCAAGATCCGGAATCCGGCGGTTCAGTACCGCGGCCAGCGTGACCGCTCCCGCTCCTTCCACCAGAATTTTGGTCTTCTCCAGCAGCGAAACGATCGCCAGGGCGATATCCTCTTCTTCAACCTGAACAATTTCATCGACGCAGCTACAGATGATAGGAACGGTTTTCGAACCGGGCCGTTTGACGGCAATGCCGTCCGCCAGGGTTACGCGCACCGGCCGTTCCGTAGGCTTTCCAGCCGCAAATGAGGCGGACATGGAAGGAGCTGCGGTCGACTCAACTCCAATTATCCGGACATGGGGGGCCCGCTCGCGCAGCGCCGCTGCCATCCCGGCAATCAGGCCGCCGCCGCCGACCGGTATGATGATGGTGCGCAGATCGGGCAGTTCTTCCAGTATCTCCAGGGAGATGGTTCCCTGTCCCGCCATGACCAGTTCATCATCAAACGGATGCACAAACAGTGCTCCACTCTTCTGCTGTGCAGCCAGCGCCGCTGCACAGGCTTCATCGAAATTCCGGCCGATCAAAACAACCTCGGCGCCATAGTCGCGAGTGGCCTGAACTTTCTGAGGAGGGGTTATCTCGGGCATATACACGGTTGCGGCGACACCAAGCAGATCGGCAGAAAAAGCCACCCCCTGGGCATGGTTACCGGCTGATGCGGTTATGACACCGTTTTTCAGTTTCTCACGCGGCTGGGAAGTCATGAAGTTCAGGGCTCCTCTGATCTTGAAAGAGCCGGTTCTCTGAAGGTTTTCACACTTGAAAGACAGCGGAATTCCCAACATATCGCTATAAAAGTGCGAATAGATCAACTCACTGCGGCGAACGCGCTTTTTAAGGCGATCATATGCATCTGAAACAAGCTCGGAAAGCTCCATACCAGGTATACTCCTCATGAATTGAATATCGATACTAGCAGATGGGTCGTCACCGGTCAAACATACTTGGCAAGCAGCCGGTTTGCTGGTACAGTTCTCCAACACTTTTTCTGGAGGAACCATGGATCCGATTCATCACAAGCTTATTATTCTTGGCTCCGGTCCGGCAGGATATACGGCTGCCATCTACGCGGCACGTGCCAATCTTAACCCGGTAATTATTGCCGGACTGCAGCCGGGTGGCCAGTTGACAACAACCACCGAGGTTGATAACTGGCCGGGTGACCATGCCGGGGTCGATGGACCGGAATTGATGGAGCGGATGCGGCTCCACGCCGAACGCTTCAACACCGAGATGATATACGACCATATCACCCGTGCCGATTTGATGCAGAGACCGTTCCTGCTTCAGGGAGATTCAGCCAGCTACAGCTGCGACGCCTTGATTATTGCTACCGGCGCGTCAGCCAGATATCTCGGACTCCCCTCTGAAACCGCTTTCAAGGGAAGAGGCGTTTCGGCCTGTGCCACATGCGACGGGTTCTTTTATCGCGGCAAGGATGTTGCGGTGGTCGGCGGAGGGAGTACGGCGGTCGAGGAGGCGCTCTATCTTTCAAATATAGCGCGGCACGTAACCGTTGTGCACCGTCGTGAGGAATTTCGGGCCGAAAAGGTGCTGGCCGACCGCCTGATCGAGAAAACCAGGGGGGGCAATGTTATCATCGAATGGAATCACCAGCTCGATGAGGTGTTAGGCGATGATAGCGGCGTGACCGGCATGCGCATTCGCCACCGGAGCGGCTCCACCAAGGAACTGGCACTGCACGGAATATTCATTGCGATCGGCCACACGCCTAATACGGCCATCTTTGAGGGTCAGCTCGACATGGTTGAAGGCTTCATCCGTACAAAATGTGGCGGACTTGAGGGGGACCTGACCGCCACCAGTATCAAGGGGGTCTTCGCAGCCGGCGATGTGCAGGACTTTATCTACCGCCAGGCAGTAACCTCGGCCGGCACCGGCTGCATGGCTGCAAAGGATGCCGAGCGATATCTGGAGACGTTGTAACAGGGGAATGCCATGGCAGATAAGCCTGACGACCTGGAGAAGCTCCTGACGGACGTCCGCAAAACCATCAATGACAATAAACTGTTTTTGGATAAACTTCTGGACGAAGCGATAGAAGTCAATTCTGAGGACGATTCGGAAGCCGTGGCAGATGAGGGGGATTTCGAAGAGCTGTAACGATGTTCAATTGAGGACCGTATAAAAAAAAAGCCCCCGGAGTGTGTCTCCGGGGGCTTTTGCGTGGTCAGTGTTTCTTGGGCTCCTCGTGCCCTTGCTTCCCTTCGCCGGGGACATCATGGCCTCCGGCGGAGTGGCAATCGCTGCAGTTTGTTTTGTAAATTTCATCGCCGATATCGACCGGATGAACAAATTCGGTCACTTTCTTTCCAGCCGGAATGTTTTCCTGGGTCTGGTCAAGAACATCATGGCAGACCTTGCAATCCTTGGAGATCACCTTGCCGTCAGCGGTCTTATGCTTGTTGTCGTGGCAGCGGAAACAGCCGGGGGTATAGAAGTGTCCGATGTAGTTCGGGTAAGTGCTCCACTTGACTTTCATTTTCGGGAAATAGTTTCGCTCGTAAATATCCTTCACGTGTTCGACCGCCTGATTGATGGCCGCACCCTTCTCTTGCGCAACTTTAGGATAGTTTTTGGCATAATAGGCCGGAATCTCTTTGGTGATTGTGGCAAAGGCATCTTCTTTGCTCTTGTAAGGCCGTTCGAGTATTTCGACGGCTATTTTTTTGATGAACGGGAGTGACCGGTCGATATGGTTGGAAACGAAATTCAAGTCCATCTCCTCGCCAGGCGCGTGATAGATATGGGTCGGCCGATTGTGGCAGTCGGTGCAGTCCATCAACCGCTTGTTCCCCTTTGCGATCTCGTCCTTGGTGAGAGGTTTTTCAATGTTTGAGTACTCGGTGATTTTTCCGTCCTTGTCCTTGATCGCAACATAGGGGATATCAAGTCTTTTCTTGTCACGGGCAATAAATGTGACCTCTTTGCCGATGTGCCAATGGATGCCGTTGGTATTTGGTGACTTGGGGTTGCCGCCGATGTGAATCAACATGTCGATTTTACGCGGAGAATTCTCCTCGTTGGGAGCATAGTGGTAGAATATTTTCTGACGACCGACGTAAAATTTTTCCGGCCAGTGGCAATGTTCACAGGTTTCTCGCGCCGGGCGAAGATTATCGATAGGCGTTTCTATGGTTTCCGGGTAGGTGTGGGTCGCCACTGCATACAACTGCCGCATACCGGAAATTTTAGCTTTTACATACCAGGCGGCACCGGGACCGACATGGCACTCTACGCATTTTACCTTGGCGTGTGGGGAATTGCTCCAGGCTGTGTGTTCTGGTTCCATTACCACATGACAGAGCTCGCCGCAAAATGTGGTCGATTCTGTGAACTCAAAGCCCTTGATGGAGGCGATCGATACGATAACGACGAAAATTACGCTTGCCAGGATGAAAAAGATGAACAGGTGGCGACGGTGCGGGTCGTTCAGGTCGAGCCGCGGGAACTGCGGGATCTCCTCTTCAAGTGACGACATCCCCTCTATTGCGGCTTTTCGCCTCTCGTTACGTACCCGCCACGCCCCGAACGGAACCAGCAGCAGTCCGAAGATCAGCATGCCCGGAAACATGAAGTAGGTCATGAGTCCCAGGTAGGCGTGTTCAACTCCCGTAATCGCCTCAAAAGCGAAAAAAACTATGATGAGTGCTGCCGCGGTCACCGCCAGGACCATCCCGATAAGACTGATCAGGTTCCAAGCATATCCTGCTGTTTTACGAATTGCCATGATGTACTACTCCTTGGTGGTAATTATCGATCTTAAGCAAGTTGATTTTGGTGTCGGCAAGCGCGCATCAAGCGTGACTATTTACACTGCCGTGGTATAGTTTGTCAAACATTTTTGAACATTTGTGCAACAAGGCAACGTGGAGCGAACCTAATAACAGGATTTGGGAATCTTTTGTTGACAACAATGATCAAGACGCATAATTTAAACATCGTTATACATAATTGCTTAAACCACTTTCTGCAGCCCGTACTGCCCTGACACCACTAGATATATGGAGGTGAACATTTTGAAAAATCATGTCTGGCGACCATTATTTATTGTCTTCGCAATCGTCGGCGGGATTCTGCTGGCCAGAACACTGTTAGTGCCCAGTGATTTCGGCATCCATGAGCGGGGTTACATGTACGGCTGGCACCGCAAGTCCAACGAGGCGGAATGGAAGGCGTATCGGGTGAAGTACAAGACCTCCAAGGTCTGTGCGGAATGCCACAAGGACAAATACAACGACATCAAGGACTCACCCCACGCCGCCATCAGCTGCGAGAACTGCCATGGCCCGAACTACGATCATCCCAATGATCCTTTGGGCCTGACCATTGACCGCAAACGGGAATTGTGCATTCGCTGCCACTCCTATCTCCCCTACAAGGACAACATCCGCGGAAAGATCCCCGGAATCGACCCGGTGAAGCATTATCCGCAGGCTGAATGTATTTTGTGTCACTACCCGCATAACCCGACAAAGCCGAATCCGAAACATCCGAAACCGGAGGTGAAATCATGATAAACCGCCGAGAATTCTGCAAGAAAGCAATGATCATGGTCGGCGGAATTGCCCTGCCGCTCACGGCTCTGGAGGTATTCAATCCGAAGAGGCTGCAGGCCGAGAAGGATGGCAAGGGCAAGGTACGTTGGGTCTTTCTGGTGGATATCCACAAATGTGTCGGCTGCGGACTCTGCGTCAAGGCATGCAAGATCGAAAACGAGGTTACCTGGGATGCTAATGTTACCCGGACCTGGGTGGAGCGCTACGTGGTCACCAAGGACGGTCAGGTCAACATAGATTGCACCAAGGGGGCCCGGGACGGATTTACGTCGCAGAAAATCGACCAGGCCCATGCCGGACTCAAGGAGATCAAGCCCGAGGAGATTGCCAAGGCCTTCTTTGTACCCAAGCTCTGCAATCACTGCGACAACCCCCCATGCGTCCAGGTCTGTCCGGTAGGCGCTACCTACCAGACCCAGGATGGGGTGGTGCTTGTTGACCGGACGTGGTGCATCGGTTGCGGATATTGTGTGATGGGCTGTCCGTACGGTGTCCGCTACTTCCACCCGGAGCTGCACGTGGCTGAAAAGTGCACCCTGTGCTATCACCGGCTTTGCAAGGGTATGATGAGCGCCTGCGTGGATGCCTGCCCGTTCGGGGCGCGCCGGGTCGGCAACATCATGGACCCGAATGACCCGGTCACCAAGATTATCACTACGGAACAGGTGAACGTGCTGAAGGAAGAATTCGGCACCAAGCCGCAGGTATTCTATCTGGGATTTTCAAGGGAGGTAAAATAGCCATGGTACACGGAGAGGCTTGGACCTTAAAAGAATTTTTTGTCTATCCCAATGAATACATCTACTGGTCGATTCAGATCGTCATGTATCCCTTCATGACCGGCCTTGTGGCAGGGGCCTTTGTGCTGTCATCCCTCTATCACGTCTTCGGCGTCAAGCAGTTGAAGGACATCGCCCGTTTTTCACTGGTCTTTTCCCTGGCACTGCTCCCCGTGGCCATGATGCCGCTCATGCTGCACCTGCAGCAGCCGCAGAGGGGAATCTATGTCATGATGACCCCGCACTTCACGTCGGCCATCGCCGCCTTCGGCATCGTCTTTACGACCTACGGCCTGATAGTTGCGTCGGAAATATGGTTTGTCTACCGCCAGTTCATCGTGGAAACGGTCATGGAGCTACGGGCCAAGCAGCAGCGAAGTACTGTCGAATCGCTCCGGCTCACCCTCTATTCGCTCCTCTCCATGGGTGCCATGGATCTCAGCCCGGAGGCGTTGCACAAGGACGAGAAGGCGGTGAGTATTCTGGCCGGTATCGGCATCCCGGTAGCCTGTTTCCTGCACGGCTATGCCGGTTTTATTTTTGGATCGGTCAAGGCCAATGCCCTCTGGATGACGCCACTCATGCCGGTTATCTTCATCTGCTCGGCGGTCGTGTCGGGCATTGCACTCTGTATCGTCACTTACATCATCACCATGGAGATTCGCAAACTGCTCTCCACCTGGAAAAATAAAAAGAAAAGCTATATGAGGCTTCCATCGATAGAGGAACTCAAAAGTGCGGAAATCCATGTTGTGACCATCACCGTCAAATATCTGGTCATGTTCCTGGTCCTGGCCATCACCCTTGAGCTGCTGGACCTGATTTTCCGCACCTATACGGCCGTCAAATCATGGGATATCCTGCGCAGAATCATTTACGAAAGGGACTTCTTCAAGATTTTTATTCTCCAGTACGGCTTCGGAAATCTCGTACCCTTTATCATCTTCCTGAGACCGGGACTGACTATCAGGCGGGCTCTTGTCGGCACTCTTCTGGTGCTGATGGGCGTCTTCATGATGCGCTGGAACGTAGTTATCGGAGGGCAGGCCTTCTCCGCCTCCTTCTCCGGCTTCATGGAGTATCGTCTCCCCATCTGGCCAAGCACCGTTGAATTGTACAAGGAAGGATTGTTCGGAGCGCTTACAGTCATCACCACCCCTTTTGTACTCTTCTATCTGGTCACCAGAGTGCTGCCGGTGTTCGGGGTGAAGGATTCGCACTGAATACCCGGCATTCATGCGCCACAACGTAATTATGGCGGATGAAAACCGGTGTTGCTGATGTCTGTCACGGGGAGGAATACGGATGTCAACACCAGATGAGGCGCTTGAGAAGCGGGAAAAGGAACTTGAGAGTCGCATACAGATGCTTGAGCGGCAGCTGGACCGCCTGTCATCCCACTTAAACGGCGAAGGAGATGCTCCTGCTGCCGCAGTGCCGCTTTCCGGACCGGGTTCACAGCCCGGCAAGGTTTATCCTGCCGAGGAGATGCCTGAACTTTCGGAGGAGATACTCGGCTGGGCCGGCCGGAATGCGGTACTGCCACGCCTTGCCGCGATATGCTTCCTGATGGTCATTGCGCTCATCCTGCGAACCATCACCGACAGCGGTTTAGTCAACAAGCTGCTCGGTTCAGGCCTTGGCATGGGATACGCCGCGGTCCTGATGGCCTTGGGCTGGTACAACTACACCAAAGCAAGCCCGCTTGCCCCGGTCTTCGCCGCCTGCGGCGCCTTGCTCATGTCGTCGGTCGTAGTTGAAACGCATATGCATTTCCAATCACTTCCGCTGGTGCCCGCCTACCTCACGCTGATGGCGACCGGCTTCGGCATGGCACTCATGAGCCGCCGATTCGATGCATTCGTCCCTATATCGGTCGGGGTCCTCGGCATGTGCTTCGCCGGTGCGGCGATCGACTATCCCCACCCATTCTTCCCCTATCTTTCCCTGGTACTATTTACCGCCAACGTACTCGGCTATGTTGCTGCACAGCTTAAACGCTGCTCCTGGCTGCGCTGGTCAGTTCTCATTGTTACAATGATCATGCTCCAGCTCTGGGGAATCAGGCTTGGTATTCTTCTAAGCAAGGGAGAGGCGATACCGCCTGAACTGGCTCTCCAATGGTATTTCCCGGTGCTGGCTGCGTTTTTCCTGACCTTTCTCTCTCTGCCCCTGCGCGGCATCGTCAACGCCGGGTGCCAGAAAATATCCCGATTCGACTCCAGCCTGCCGACCCTTACCGTGATCTGGGCCTTTACGTTGGCCCGCCATGTGGCCGAAGCCTGGAAGATGAATGTATACCTTCTTGGTGTGATCGGGTTGTTCGCTGCTGTCGGCCTTTTATTCATCGCGTTCTGGTGTGCCCGGCGCGGCTGCGATGGAGCACCCGGAACCAATACCTTCACGTTTGCCGGGGGCGCCCTCCTCTCCCTGGCCCTGCCGGCGGCAACCGGAACGTTTGTCATGTCACTGCCGGTGATCTCACTGGTGGCAATAACCATGGCGATTGTCTCACGTGTCTGGGAAAATGGCGGCGTACGAGGCACCACTTACCTGATGAATCTTTACTCCTGTGCAGCGCTTGTCGTAGTGCTGCGCGGTGAGGGACCGGGAGCGGTGGACCCGATAAACATGCTTCCCGCGGGACTTCTGGCAGTCATTGCACTGTATCATTACCAATGGTGCCGGCGCTGGCCTGTCCCTGTCAATTCTGCCCTTTTCGATGTATGTGACCGCAATGACCGGAGTGCCGTCCTGCTTTTGCTGGGTGGGCTGGTGAGTGGCTTCTTTATGATCAGGATCGGGCTTTTCCAGGCAATGCAGTTTATTCCGGCAGAAACGCAGCGCGATACCTTCCGCTGCGGACAGTCCGTACTTATCAATGCCGCGGCCATCACCCTGATCGTGTTGGCATACCTCCGCCGGAACAAGGAGATCCGCAATGTGGCCATTCTCGTCACCGTGATCGGCGGAATCAAGGTTTTTCTCTACGATTTGCTCGGCGCCCACGGACTGCCGCTTGTCTTCAGCGTGTTCTCGTTCGGAATGGCGGCGGCTGTCGAATCGATTGCCCTGGGCAAATGGATGAAGGGTTCCGGGATTATCAAAGATGTTTAAGTAGTTGTGATACGGAGCCTTGGTGTCCTTGGCAGGTTGTCGGGCATCCGCTTTCGCATCCGACTCCGAATTGAGAGGGGGGAGGCCTTTTAGGCCACCCCCCTTTTGTTTCACCTTAATGCTTTAAGCTTTGTCAGTGCCCGCCGCCGCCCATGAAGGCCAGAATCATCAGCAACAGCAGGCCGATGCCGATGGAGAGGGCGGTGAATCCGAAACCCTTGACCAGGAAGTCATACACCACGCCGCTTGTTCGCTTGCAGGCAAACTGCTCTGTGATTCCCTCCTCCTCGTAACGTTTCCACTGATCGCCACGCTCTTCGATCATTTCTTCCTTGGCGATCTGGCCATTGAAGATGACGAAGTCCATCGGGAATTTCTCCGGCCGCCCATGGGTATTGAAGAAGTGAACCGAGAAGATGAAGCCGGTTGCGAGCAGCGCCTCGTCGGAGTGAACGATGGTGGCTACGTTAAACGCCCATCCCGGCAGGAACATTCCGAATAATTCCGGGAACCAGAGCATCAGGCCTGATCCGCCAATGGCAAACATACCCCAGAAGACCGCGACAAAGTCGAATTTTTCCCAGTAGGTCCAGCGTTCGAAGGTCGGCTTTGGGCCCTTGAAGAAGAACCATCTGACCATGAAAAACACATCCTTGATATCGCGCAGATTGAAGCAGAGAGAATCCGGGCCGAACAGGCGTTGAAGCGGATTGCCTTTGATATCTTTCCTGATAAATAGGAAGTTTATGCTCATCACCAGAGCCATCCCAAAATAAACAAAAGTGATCGCAGCGCCTACGCGATGCATCAGCGCCGCATTAGCCGAACCGCCATAAAATTTCATCATCGCCACCGCCCATGGCTGGGTACTGAACTTGAGCGGCAGTCCGGTCAGCGAAAGGATCAGGAAGCTTGTGATGACCAGGATATGCATGAAGATGTGCACCCGGTTGAAACGGCGATACTGTTTGTGTGCTTCAGGAATTACGACGTGGTGATGGGTACCGGCAGCCAGCGCGTCGGCCTTCTCACGGTTTTCAACGAAGCCGCGGAACATCCATAACAGCGTATGCACCCAGAAAACCGCAAAAGTGGAAAGCAGCAGTCCGGTCATGGCGACAAAGGTGTAGAACAGAATCGGATATTTCTCCCGGTCCGTCATCTCGCCATGGGCATAATACTTGGCGAAGAGCGGAGTTGCCTTGGGATGGCACAGAGCACATTGCTTCACCACATTTGCAGGGTTCACGCTCGATTGCGGGTCTGATTTTGGCAATACCGAGTGTGCCGTATGGCAATCTGCGCAACCGGCAACCTTATCGGGGAAACCGAGACGGTAATTCTTGCCGTGGTAGCTCTCCATGTATGATTTGACCGCTACGTTGGTGACCTTGTTCCTGGCCATCATCTTCTCGTCGCTGTGACACTTCATGCAGACTTTGGTGTGGAATTCCCGACCTTTGTGATCCTTCGCACCGGCAAGCTTCTCGATGGCGTGGAGATTATGGCAGTCATGGCAGGCCGCTGAATCCATGTTGCCGGCCGCAACAGCTTTGCCGTGGACCGACTTCTGGTAGACCGCTTCCTTGTCATGACACTGGACGCATTTGGCAACCGCGATGCGTTTGTCGCCTTTCCAGTAATTATGGGTATGGATGTCGGTGTGGCACTGCGCGCATGTCACGCCTTTTTCAGCGTGGACGCTGG
>DATNCC010000301.1:0-11437 GCA_035571735.1 Dongiaceae bacterium
AGCTCGGCCTTGAGAAAGCGCTCCAGATTGCCGTTATCGGCAGCTTTGACCAGCTTTGCAGATACCGGCGGTTGAAAGGAGGAGAGGGAATTTCCGCTGTTGCTGCATGCGGAAATGATTGAGAATGCAAACAGGATACAGAGTGAGGAGAGACAGCGCCTGCCATGAGATCGGAACATGATTCGCCTCCGCAACTGCAGGGTTAAGGTAAACAAGCAATTTAATTTTACTCCGTCTACGGCAAAAGCGCAACAAAGCGGGCCACCCGGTAGTAATGGTTTTTCTGGTGCCGATATGCCATAATATGAGCATGAAAAGGGGGTGTGAACGATGAAATGCGAATATAATGATGGCTTCAAGGTCAACTATTCAGGACCGCTCCAGATCACAAAAGGGCAGGAAGTAAATGTCTTTATCAAGGAAGAGTTGATACCCGGCGATATCAAGAACGACCTGGAGATGGCTCTATATAAGAACAGTTGTAGCGACATGAGGTCGGTTGCCGAAACGGTAACGAAGACCTACGGCAACAGAGCATGTATTCATGAGTAATTAAATCCAGCGGGCTATTCGGGCTGGTCGATGCTGTCAGACAAGTTGTCGATCTCTTTCTTTTGCCTGTCATAGCATTCGGGGCAGACACCATGACTGAAATCGGCATCCGAATGTTCGCTGATATAATGCTCCAGCTGATCCCAGTAACCGCTGTCGTTGCGGATTTTTTTGCACCAGGCGCAAATTGGTATGATGCCGGATAGAACATTGACTTTTTCGAGGGCTTTTTCCAATTCAACGGTCTGTTGCTTGAGAAGGTCCCGCTGGCTGACAAGGTCGATTTCCTTGTCTGCCAGCTTTGTGAGGAGGTCGTTGAACGTTGTTGCCAGCAGGCCGACCTCGTCCGGGCTGTCTATGGTGATCTTGTAGGATTCTGAAGTACTCTCCCCGATAAACGCCACCTGGTCGGTAAGGTTTTTGAGGTTGAAGGTTATCCTTGACGTGAGGATCCAGATCAGGAGTATCGAAAGTACGATAATAATGGCCGATATGGAAATCAGGTATGAACGCATTCGATCCACCGGCGCGTAGGCTTCGTCCCGCGGGAAGACGCAGCCGAGTACCCAGTCAACGGTTTTCAAACTCTTGAATGAGGCCAGTTGTTTTATACCGCGTGAATTGACGGTTTCTCCGCTGCCCTCGAATCCAAGAAGAGCCTTGTCCAGCAGCAAGTTGCGGCCGATCGGCACATCGTTTTTCATGATCCGGTTCTTGTCGGGATGAAGAATCAAGGTGCGCTCTTTACTCATCAGATAGAGGTACCCCTTCTTGCCGATTTTGAACCCCATGATTTCTTCGATGAAATAATCATTGGTCAGATTGATGCTTCCTGCAAGAAAACCGAGAAGCTTGTCATTGCTGTCACTTACAGGCACAGCCATGACGATGGCCGGAGCACTCGAATTGGGACTTGGATAGGGATTGGATATGTCAGGCAGGCCGTTTGTTTCGACACTTCTCAGGAATGATTCCAGCTCCGTGGCTTTTGTACCTACTCTACCGGCTATGTGGGGGTTTTCTGCTATAACCACGAGATTATTGTCCAGCAGCATGATGCCATTTGAGAACATACTCCGGATGCCGCTTATCTGGTCCAGATAATGCCATGCTTTCGAATGGTCATGAAAGACATCATCGGGCACGGCATTGCCAATATCGGCGAGTGCAACAAGCCAGGTTCCCAGTTTGTCATCGATGCTGCGGGCAATGATCTCGGTCATTGCATACTGTTGTTTCTGGATATTTTCGCGGGTAAGAGCCGATGTGTAAGAAACAATTCCCCAGCAACTCAAAGAAAAGACACAGAGCAGAAACACACTGATATTCAGGGCATATTTTTTTTGAATTCCAAACTTCATGCCGACACCGTAAAAATTCTCATTTAATAATTGTAGCAAATAAGTACAAGAACGCATAGAAATAACTACAGATTCTGTCATGCTCGCCCTGACCAATTGATACAATATTTTGAGTGATTTATGCAATTACATCGGTATCACCACCCCACCTGAGACCACGAACTTGACCGCATCCTCAACCGTCATGCCGCTCTCGTAAACTTCGCACTCGCGAAACCAGAGCGCAAATCCGGAAGTCGGGTTTGGCATTGTCGGTATATAAACCACGATAAAGCGTTCGCCCCCCCGTTCCACTTCGGCCGTTACAAACCCGACGGCGCGCACCCCGGGACGGGGCCACTCGACAAAGACCGCACGCCGGTAAGATGAGCCCCCTTCCCTGAATACCTTGGTCAGCTGCTTGCTTGAGGTGTAGATCGACTTGACCAGCGGTATGCGCGTCAGCAGATCATCGCCCAGCTTCAGCAGGCGTTTCCCGAGCACGTTGGTAGCCACCAGACCGGTCAGGTAAACCACCACGGCGGCGGTAATCATGCCGATGCCGGGGATATGCCCCCCGCTCCGGCCGTAAAGCGCCATAAGACTGTCCAGGTGGCTGCCAAGAATTCCGTCAGCGAAATTAAAGAGAAACTTGAGGATAAAGATTGTGATTCCGAACGGAATGACTATGAAAATCCCGGCCAGGAAGGTTCCCTTGAGATGTTTGACCACAGTATTCATGTGACTGCTCCTTTGTTCTTCTCTGCAGGTATGCACGAAAACAGCCCGCCATGATGTACCGACGGGCCGTCGTACCGAACTTTTCCGGAAAAAGCCGCATGCCCGCAGTTTTCAAACGGAGCGGTCAGTGTGCATCGTGGGCAGCTGAGCAATGAAATATGAACAGGGCGATCTCGTCAGGTAAGCGCTTGTACGCCAACCACGGCAACCGCCAGGCCTATGGCTGCCATTGCCATCACAAAGGCCAGCCACCCAAGAAGGCTCTTCCCTCTGCCCTGCCCTGATCCTGACTCATGCACCTTCCCGATCAACAGCACTATGCCGGCGAAGAACAGGGCGCTGCAGATAGTGACGCAGAGAGGACACCAACTGCCGATGATGTATTTCTGTATCCAGAGCAGGCGGAATTCAGCGCCGATACCGGAAAACAGCAGTGCCGTCAGCGCCCAGTCCAACAAATAATTCTTTGGGCGCAGCCACAGCACCAGCAGAATGAGGCTGAAATAGGCAATGCCAAGCCACGCCATGCCGATCCCGAAGAAGGTAAAACTGGCTGCATCACTGCATGCGGTCGCCAGGCACAATTCCTCTATCAGTGAAAATATGGAGACGGCCAAACCCGTGGATACGGCAAGCCACAACAATATCGTCAAAGTGCGACTATACTGAACAGGCGCAACCTTCCTGCCGGGCACATGATTCATAACAACTCCTGCTTGACGGTAATAGCGATGTAATTCTGCGGTTTTTCATATTATAGACCGGATTTTTGCCATTGTCATGAAGGATGTTATACTTGCTCCAATAGCTCATTTGGGTTTGGAAGTAACTTCCTTCAGGGCATTTTGCAGTTTTTCCTTGTTAAATCCCTGAATCCTGATCCTGTTATCGATGACAAAGAGCGGTACTCCCCGGTTCTTATCAGGGACACCCATAGAATCGTAGATCTTCAACAGGGTTGACATATGTTCTTCATTCGTATCGATCTCACGATTAATAAAAGGTATATTGTTGTTTTTCAGGTATTCCTTGGCCTCCCTGCAGTGAGGGCACGTTGAAAGGGTGTAGATGACTACCAGAGGGGCTTTCGCTCCCGGCGGTTGATTGGGGGTGATCAGTGTCTGATTGTCCGGAGCTTTGGTCGTTTCACCTGCAAAAGAAGCTGCAGAAACTGCCGCCAACAGTGACCATATTAAAAAAAGGGTTATTCTGGGCATCATTGATTCCTTTTCTTGATTGTGGCTGTTCTGATTAGAAACATATCTCACATAGCATACCCTGGCAGTGCCTGGCAAATGTCAGTTGGAATTTGTGCCGTAAACGGGGGTTCATCACAGGAGGAAATTTCATGAAACCAGGATTTGTAATAGCCACATGCGTATTAGCGATGTTGACTGCGTCGGGATTCCGGACACCCCATGCCTGTGCAGAGGGTGAAAAACGCACTCCCTGGATAATGGAGCACAAAAAGCCGCCCGTAATAGTCGGCAAGCCGGCTCCCGACTTCAGGCTGGAGGGAGTTGTCGGTACAGAACCGGGGAAAGAATTCAAGACCCTGGCGCTGAAGGATTTCAAGGACAAGTGGCTTGTATTTTTTTTCTATCCGGCGGACTTCACTTTCGTCTGCCCAACCGAGATAAAAGGATTCAACGACAATCTGGACTCGTTCAAAAAATTGAACGCAGAGGTTGTCGCGGCCTCAACCGACAGCAAGTGGTCGCACCTTGCCTGGATAAAGAGAGGGGATCTGGGAAATCTCAGGTATCCGCTCCTTGCCGACTTCACCAAGGAGACTGCCCGCGCTTACGGAGTGCTCGATTCAGAGCAGGGGGTTGCATTGCGGGGGCTTTTTATCATTGATCCCAAGGGGACAATCCAGTATCAGGTTATCCATAATCTGGACGTTGGCCGGAGTGTTGAAGAAACCCTCCGGGTACTTGAGGCTCTCCAAACCGGCGGCCTCTGCCCGCTGGGATGGAAGCCGGGCCAAAAGACCCTGGGGAAATAGGAGCACAGGGAAATCCGGAAACTGCCGGTCCCCGTCAATCGGGGACTGCAACCGGTTTTGCAAGGCAAACCTGATTTTTCCCCTGATTCTTTGCCCTGTACATCCCCATATCGACCCGTTCAAGAAAAGAGGATTCCTTTTCATTGGAAGCGTACTGTCCAACCCCGACACTGATTGTCTTATGGACTTCCGATTCCTTCAGAGGGTGCAATATCGAATTTTCAAAACTCTTCCGTATTCTTTCGGCAACTATCAAGGCATCCCTGCATTCAGTCTCGGGGAGAAGTATGGTGAACTCCTCTCCACCATATCGATAGGCAGAATCGATATGCCTGAGATTTTCTCTTATCGCATCCGCCAGAACCGTTAACACCTTATCCCCCTCCAGATGCCCGTACGTGTCATTGTATTTCTTGAAATCGTCAATATCCAGAAGGATAAGCGAAAGTGGATGACCGTAACGTTCCGTGCGTTCGATCTCATACCTGAGTTGGTTGAAGAAGTGGCGGGAATTAAACAGCTTTGTCAAGGAGTCTGTAATGCTGAGTGCTCTATACCGGTTTTCGCTTTCAATCAGATCTTTCTCCGTCCTTTTCCGCTCGGTGATATTATCAAATACGGCAACAAAATATTCCCTTTCAGTGCTGTAAACAGAGATGGAAAGCCACGTGCCGGCAGGTTTGAATTCCAGGATAAATTTTTCCGCCTTGCCCGTCAATGACACCCTGCCATAAACCTCAAATAATTCCGGATGTGCCTCCCTGATCCCTGGAAACACTTCAGTGGCTTTTTTACCAACCACATTATCTGCGCCGATAGAACTGACGAAGGCACTATTGACATCCAGATAGACAAAATCGACCGGAAGACCGTCATCGTCAAACAGCATTTTGCAATATGCAAACCCTTCCATCATATTTTCAAATAGAGAGCGATATCGTTTTTCGCTCTCCTGCAATTCTTTCTCAACCAGCTTGTGACCGGTAATATCTTCCTTCATGGCAATAAAATGGGTAATTTTACCATCTTCATTTATTAAAGGCGAAATGGATGCCGCCTCCCAATATAGTTCGCCGTTCTTCTTCTTGTTCAGAAATTCACCACGCCACGTCAACCCGGAGGTTATCGTGTTCCAGAGCTTAATATAAGCATCGGGCGAGGCTGCGTCTGTTTTTAATATCCGCGAATTTTGTCCAAGAGCCTCAGCCGGCGAATATCCGGTAAGTTCCGTAAATCTGGGGTTTACATATTCGATGTTTCCTTCGAAATCGGTGATTACGATTGTGCTGGGACTCTGTTCGACGACATGGGATAGTCTGCGGATGTATTCGTTCTGTTTTTTGACCTGCATTTCAAGGCCAACCCGAACCACACAATCTTCAATGGCCTCCAGCAGCAATTTGAAGTCTATCGGCTTAAGCACATAACGGTTTATGCCGATTCTGACTCCGTCCAACAGGTACTGAATGTTTTTGAGGGCCGTTATGACGATGATATGCGTTGAAGGGTTCAACGCCCTGATCTCACTTGCCATCTGGATGCCATCTTTATCAGGCATTTTGATATCGGAAATGACTATTTGTGGAGCATGCTTTTTGTACAGTTCAAGACCCGTGTTGCCATTTTCCGCGACAAAAATTTTAATTTCAGGAAAATTATCCTGAATAATCGTGTGGACAACATTCCTTGTGCTCAAATCATCATCAACCAAAAGCATTGATATAATTGGGCTTGTATCTCCGATCATGTTCATTGCAATCCTTATATTCTGTATTTCAAGCGGTCAAAAATGAAGGTATAACTAAATACACGAAACTCAACCTTGAGAATAGTCATATTACTCGAAAAACCGTTCCTAAACTGCTCTCTCTGCTCTACCGTCTCTTAATTTTGTTAAGCTGCGACACTCTGATAGTCATGCCCAAGAGTCAATCCGAGCCCCATTCAGCTCTACCCCTTGCGCCCTTTGCGCCCTGCGACCACCTTGCCATGCGGAGTGATGATATGTGCATTCCGATTGGTGGTACGACGCATAATCAGTTTATGCCGGTCGAGCATGGTAATCACCACCGTCTGTCGCGGCTTCGGCGTCTTGCGACTCAAGTCTCTCATTTTCGCCACCTCCTTTCCTTCTTGTACCTGCTTCATTATATCACGATTGAAGCTGCGCGGAAGCACGCTATGTCAACTCACGAACTACACCGGTCAATGCGGTGTTTCAGGCTTATTTTTGATGACGAAACGTCAATCCGGCCGCGGATGGTTACCCAAATATCTGCTTTTAAAGAGTGAATGAAATGTGATATTGAAAAATTGCATTTTCAATTCCCCGCGTTACAGAATCGGGATATTATGTTCGGGTAACCCTGGCAGCATCAGTATATCAAATTCAATATTGAGGTTCTGCATGAAGATCGAGTGGCAAGACTATCTTTCAGTTGGGGTGAAGGAAATTGATCACCAGCACAAGCTCCTTATCGACAAGTACAACGCTTTTTTTGCGGCCTACTCCGAGGGGCGGGCGGATAAAGAGGTGCTCAAACTGTTAGGTTTTCTCGAGGACTATGTGATAGTCCACTTTGCCGACGAAGAGAAACTGCAGCAACGGATCGGTTTTCCGGATTTCGAAAAGCATCGTAAGCTGCACATGGAGCTTGCCCGCAAGGTTACCTATTTCAGGAAGCGTCTCGAAGACGAGGGGCCCGACCCGAACCTGATAGCATCAACGGGCCTGATGATGACCGGTTGGCTTATCGAGCATATTTCCGTCATGGATCGCGCCATCGGCCGCTTCATGAAGGAAACGCAAAGTCAATGTGCCGAGAGTAAGCCGTAGGTACAACCTCCGCCTCCCTTCACCTCCCGCAACAACGTCCGTTTCTCCTCTCGTACAAATTTCCCGACATCAATACACTGCCTGCCCCGTTTACTATTTGTGAATATTAATTTTTACTTTTTATGATTATAAATTGCTTTATGGTAAACTATGGCTATGCAGTGGTATGTAATCAAATGCATGGATTCGGAGTGTAACTGATGGACGTGTTGGTTTTCCACCAATGGAGGTGTCCAATGACAACGACCAAGATCGACGAGGCTATCGAACGCTATGTAAACGAACGAAAAAAGAGTGAACGGAAAGTGGCAGAAACCAAGTTCCTGAGATACACGTATCTTGCCTGTGGCGAGAGCGATATTGCGTCATTCATGCGCCGAAGCCGCAGCCTGATACGCTACTACATAGATTATCTGACAGTCCTGGAAAATCCGCTGCATGGACCGCAGGCAGCCTGGCTGGCCCTGATGGCGATAGTATTTTCATTCGGGATCTACATGCTGACGGACGAGGATATGCGCGTCGCCGGTATTTTCATCTCTTCGGGAACCCTGGTTAATGGCATTTCCCTGGCCCGCGCCGTGATTGATAAATGGGTTGAGACCTCCGTTACTATAGCACTGTACCGTGAAATCATAGAACTCATAGACAACTCGCTGCCGTCCGAATGCCGATGACATCACTTCAATGGTTTCATTTATCCCAGATGAAGTTCAGGCTTGAGATTGTCAGGTCTGAAACTCTTGGCGATATGCCATCCCTTCCTGCTGTTCAGCACCGGATCCAGACGACAGTCGATATAGCCGACCAAGCTGGCATCTTCCGGCAGTTCCGTGGCAAACCTGACAATGCGGAAGGCCACCAGATCACCTACTTCCGGATATGCAGGAGCGGCGGGCAGGGTCGGGCCCCAGACATCGAGCACTGCGTCCTGGCCGGCAAGATGCAGAAGATACCAATGTTCCCCTTCCGCTCCGCGCCGTCCTTCCTTCATAACCAGAGCCGGTATGCGCGCATTAAGAAGCAGTGGATACCGTAAGGTACAGGCATGGGCAAACGCGGACTCATTATCCGGGAACCGGGTTTCCGTTTCTTCCCTCTCTCGTAACCAGTCAAACATGCAATTCCGCCTTTCCTCATCCCGCCTGACATTTGTCAATATTCCACCCTCAAAACCTGACCTGAACGGAAAGTGTAGCACTATTGAGCCCTTTATCAACACCGGAGGGGAATATCTTAATCGCCCAGGCGGAAGTGGTTCTGGCAGGCGAATGAAATAGCTTCCTTTCCCTATCCGGAACGTATTCGCGGCAAACATCAGAAATACGTTACCTCCAGTAACGGCGCAAGCGTATTCCGATTTGCCCCGGCTGTATCATTGATTTCGATCAACCCGGGTGTAACAATCCCCAGGTCTTCCAGTATGCGCAGCTGAAAATCCAGTAGCCCCAGTCGCTGTGCCTCCTCCATCAAAGGGGTTACATCAATAGATACGTGACTGCCGAAATCCGCCTGGGAAATAGGAGGGATGAGCGTCATGGTCGCCAGCGCCGGCTGGATCGTTCGGTCAAAATCCGACCCGATCAGGTTTGGCGGTTGGAAGGACACAAGGTCGATGCGCAGTGGAATCGTACCGATCAGCGGCTGAGGAGAGATATTGTTGATTACTATATCGAGGAACGCCGAATCAATGATTGCATTATCCGGGACACCGCCCGCACCGGTCAGATGAAAAACCAGAAACGACCGGATTTCCACCCCGCTGGTCGGATCGATACCGGCAAACGTACTCTGGATATTTCCCTGCGTTACGGTAAACGCCCCCGTGGCGGGAGCCTTCTGAATTTCGCCGTCAAACACCGGATCACTGAGGATCGTGGTGACAAACACTGGTTGTGAACTACTGCCGCACCCGGTCAGAGCCAGGATCATGAACACTGATAATACCGCGCGTACTATCTTTTTCATGGCCGCCTCCCTCTTACCTTTAAAAGCCTCATAATAATTATCCGACCTTTGCGAAAAGGTTACAAGGTATAGATTGAGGTAATAAAGGGCAGCAAATTGTGGCTTTCTTTTTTTCTGGTACAGTTTCCTTACGAATCAAAACTCTACGCTGGGAGGAATAAGTTATGAATATCTTCGAGTTTGCCATGAAAATGGAGCTGGACGGCAAGGCATATTACGAAAAGCTTGCGGCGGAGGCCGCAGTGGCCGGACTGAAAACGATCTTTGTCAGGTTGGCAGCCGATGAACAGAAGCACTACGACACCATCCTGGCCTTAAAATCGGGCACTTCCGAGACAATGGCCGACACAACTGTCCTGGAAGATGCGAAAAACCTTTTTGCGGATCTGATGGGAGACAAGAACACCGTCGGCAGTCTGAAGAAATCCCTGGATGGTTACGAACATGCCAGGAAAATAGAGGCGGACAGCGTCCGGTTCTATGAGGATGCGGCAGGGAAGGAAAGCAATCCCGATACTGCAAGGCTCCTGCTACGGATTGCCAATGAAGAGAGGAAGCATTACAACATCATGGACAATCTGTACGATTTCACATTGGCGCCGCAAAACTTCCTGGCCTGGGGAGAATTCAGCAATCTCAAGGAATTGTAGCTGAAGAAGATTAAGGCCATCATTCCCGGCGCTTGCCGCACAACGTGGGTAGCAGAAGCGTGGAATCCTCCTCTTGTTTGTGTCGTTTTTTTTGTTGCACGTTTGTGCTGCACGTGCAGATGGTCTTGGAAAGTTCTTCGAGGTTAATCGGCTTAGGTAGGGAACGAGTGATACCGATGGAGATGCATTTCAGCAGGTATTCGGTATCGTTGAAGGCCGTCAGGATGATGATTTCGGTTTCGGAAGAGAGCTACTTGATTCCCCGGGCCATGTCCAGACCGCTCATGCCCGGCATGGAAATGTCGGTGACCACGATATCGGGCAGATGGGCACGGAAAAGCTCAATTCCTGGCCGTTGGAGGCAGTGATGAGTTTTGAGGCACATCGCTTGAGTATGATGCTGACGTTATGCCGGGTCATTGCATCATCTTCAACATACAGCACGGAAATGTGTTCGAAACTGTCCATGGTCTGTTCCAATAATGTTTGGCACAGTAAAGCATAGTGTAGTCAAATTTGACCAAAGTGCAAGCAGCTGAAATAACGCGATCTTGTTATAAACAAAACTCATTTTCCTGGAATTGCGCTTCTGCAGACTACATCGCCCCCTTGCCGGTCAGCACCGTTCGGATCGTACGCAGGAAGATGATCGTATCAAGCATGGCACTGCGATTTTTTATGTAGTACAAATCTAACATCAGCTTCTGACGGGCATCTTCTATCGAATTGCCATAGCGGTAATTGATCTGAGCCCAGCCGGTAATACCAGGTGTAACCATATGGCGTTCAAGATAGTAGGGAATTGTATCCGCATACTTCTCTACCAGGCTGACCGCCTCGGGTCGCGGCCCGACCAGAGTCATTTCGCCTTTCAACATGTTTATCAGTTGGGGAACTTCATCAAATCTCAGCTTGCGCAGCCATTTTCCCACCCGGGTAATACGATTGTCATTATCCAGAGTCCAATGAACATTGTTCTTGTCGGCGCCATCTATCATGGTCCGAAGTTTCCAGGCACGGAAGGGTTTGTTGTCGCGCCCGGTGCGAAGCTGAGAATAAAAAACCGGACCGGAAGATTCAAGCTTGATCAAAAGTGCAGCCAGCAGAAGCAGTGGAAACGTCAGGCCAATTCCGACCACCGCAATAACGATATCCAGATAGTGTTTGGCCGACCAGAAATGGCGTTTATTACGGATACCCAACTCGAGAATGAACCAGCTGTCATCGAGTTGTTCGACCGGAACCTGACCTGAAATATCCTCAATAAAATGGGTAAAACTTGAGACCTCCACTTTCTTATGCATGCAGTTGACCAGCAGTCGCGCTAATTCATGGTCTATCG
>DATNCC010000302.1:0-8324 GCA_035571735.1 Dongiaceae bacterium
ACTACAACCCTCACATCCTGACCGGTCTCGGGTCCGCGCTTTGGGTCGTGAACCGCTTCCATAATCGGCCACTCATTGCCGCTAATGCCTTGAGGCAATATCTGAACTATTTTTTCACCGAGATGGCCTCCTGAACCGTCGGGAGCATATGGTCGGAACCTCATCAGGAGCAGACATGGCTGCAAACAGGCTGACAGTGCGCTGCTGCATTGCAGGCGGCGGTCCGGCAGGAATCATGCTCGGGCTGCTGTTGGCACGCGCGGGAGTCGAGGTGCTCGTGTTGGAGAAGCATGCCGACTTCCTGCGCGATTTCCGCGGAGACACGATCCACCCCTCGACACTGGAAGTCATGCATGAACTGGGACTTCTGGAAGATCTGCTCAAGCGTCCCCACACCAAGGCGTCCCGGCTAAATGCCCATGTGGGCGGTCTGGCGATGACCGTAGCCGACTTCACGCACCTGCCGACGAAGTGCCGTTTTCTGGCCTTCATGCCGCAGTGGGATTTCCTGAACTTTCTCGCCGAACGAAGCGCCGGCTATCCGAATTTCAGGCTGCTGATGCGTGCAGAGGTTACCGGTCTGATCGAAGAAGCAGGGAGCATTGTCGGTCTGAAGGCAACGACTCCTGACGGACCTCTTGAAGTTCGGGCAGATCTCGTCGTCGGCGCCGACGGCAGGAACTCGGCAGTGCGGGAACAGGCCGGACTGGAAGTTAAGGAACTGGGTGCCCCCATGGATGTGCTCTGGTTCCGGATTTCCAGACGGTCCGGCGATCCGGAAGATCCCATGGGCCGCTTCGATGCAGGAAGGATTTTTATCATGCTCAACCGCGGCGACTACTGGCAGTGCGGTTTCGTGATCCCGAAGGGATCGCTGGAAGACCTGCAGAAGAAAGGGCTGCCGGCGTTTCGCGAAGGGATTGCCATCATCGCGCCTTTTGTTGCGAACAGGGTCGACGAGCTGCCAGACTGGGATGCCGTAAAGCTGCTCACAGTCAGGGTAGACCGTCTTCTCCGGTGGTATCGCCCCGGCCTTATCTGCATCGGCGATGCAGCCCATGCCATGTCCCCCATCGGCGGAGTCGGCATCAACCTTGCCATCCAGGATGCGGTTGCCGCGGCCAATCTGCTGGCTGGACCTTTACTCAACGGCAGTCTAAGCGACGAGCATCTGGCCTTGGTACAGCAGCGTAGGGAATGGCCAACCCGCCTGACCCAGAGAATGCAGGTAACCATACAAAACCGCGTCATCAGGCGCGTCCTCGGAACAGGAGAGCGGCTTCCTCCGGCCCGTTCGATTCGGCTTCTCGCCAGATTTCCGCTTCTGGCCCGGCTCCCGGCGAGGCTGATCGGGATGGGCTTTCGGCCGGAACACATCAGAACAGGAGAAAGTACATGTTGAAATTAAGCAATACCGGAAGCAAATACGAATTGACGCCGTACCTGCAGGTCTATTTCCTGAGCGAAGGGGTGGCGATTTCAACTGCGCTGTCGCTGGCTGCGGAACTGGGGATTGCAGACCTGCTCGCCAACGGACCGTGCAGCAGCGATGAGCTGGCAAAAGCAACTTCCACACACGCCCCTTCCCTCTACCGGGTGCTGCGTTTATTGTGCGGCGTGGGGGTCTTTACCGAGGTGGAGTCCCATCGTTTCGCCCTGGCATCGCTCGGTGAATGTCTGTGCACCGGAGTTCCGGGTTCCATGAGGTCGTGGGTGAGAATGACCGGCCTCAAGGCATGGCACCAGACCTATGCCGAGGCGCTCCATTGTGTCAGGACCGGCGAACCGGCCTTCAAGCTGGCCACCGGAGCGGAGTTCTTCGACTATTTTGCCGCGCACCCCGACGAAAGCAAGATCTTCAATGGGGCCATGAACGACTTCGGGGAGGTGGTCTCCGCTGCCGTCGTTAAGGCCTACGATTTCGGCGGCATCACCAGTATTGTAGACGTCGGCGGCGGGCACGGCACGCTGATCGCGGCCATCCTGAAGCACTGTCCGAAGATGAGAGGTGTGCTCTATGAACTCCCCCATGTCGCAGAGGGAGCCCGCCAGGTGATCGGCGAGGCCGGCGTTGCCGATCGTTGCGAAATCGTTGGTGGCGACTTTTTCCAGTCGGTCCCGGCCGGACGTGACGCCTATATCCTCCGGTGGATCATCCACGACTGGGACCATGACCGCGCTCTGACCATCCTCAGGAATTGCCGCCGGGCCATAAGTGAAACGGGCCGATTGCTCCTCGTAGAGACGATTATCACCCCCGGGGATGACCTCCATCCCGGCAAGCTGCTGGACTTCGTCATGTTGACCGGTCTGGGGGGGCAGGAGCGGACGGAGGCGGAGTATGCAGAGCTGCTCCGCGAGGCAGGCTTCCGCCTCAACAGGATAGTGCCGACGGATTCGCACATGAGCGTCGTCGAAGCAGTACCAGTCTAAATACGGAGATAGGGGGCAAATCTTGAAAGCAGTCATAAAGAGTATTGCTGTTGCGGTATTAAGTTGTTCTCTCTTTGGCGGACCTTGCCTGGCCGAGGTCCGGAGTGACTTGCCGGACCGGCAGGCTGCTGCAAGGCAGGATTCGGAGCCGGTCAGGAAGCTGAGGGAGCTCTACCTTGCGCAGCCGGATTTCAGGAAGACGATGGACGTGGCTTTTGCCGGCCTCCAGGCGCAGCCGGACGGCAGCCCGAACCCGTGGCAAGGGAAGAACTTCGACGACCTGTGCGACTTCTTCAACGAATGGTATACCTTGCTGCCGGTCAACAAAAGCCCGGCGGCCGACGAGTTTGTCTATATCACCAGGTTCTCCTGGTTTTACTACAGGAACAGGCCTGCCCAGACGATTGTAGGCAACGAGCCCGGGCTCGGCTGGATAAGAGCGTTCGTGGCGGCGCGCGGAAAATTCATGGACAGCAGGGAGTCGACGCAGTCCATTTCGAAATGGCTGACCGACCCAAGCATTCAAATCGAGCAGTACGTCGTTCCGGAAAACGGCTTTCAATCATTCAACCAGTTTTTTACCCGAGATCTCAAGCCAGGGACCAGGACTGTTGCCGGGGCCACGGATGATGCCGTGCTGGCCGCGCCGACCGACTGCGTATTGAACATGATCGAACCGCTCACTCCCGAAACCAGGATCAAGACGAAACTGCAGCAGGCGCTGAATGTCGGAGAGCTCCTGAACGGTTCGGCGTATGCGCGGTTTTTCGAAAACGGCACGGCCATGTCTTGCATCCTGCTTCCGGCAACCTACCACCACTACCATGCTGTGGTCTCCGGCGAGGTGGTAGAGTCGAGCGAGGATGTTAGCGGCACCTATGAGGGCATTCCGGATTTTCCCGCCTTTATCAATGGCGGCAACATCGGTTACGGCTCTAGTTACAGCATCTTCGAGCGCTTTCGTCGCGGCTATTTCGTCATCAACACCAGGGAATTCGGGCATGTGGCGATGGTGCCGGTGGGATTGGACACGATCGGCTCGGTGGTATTCGAAGAAAAATTCAGGAACGTAAAACCGGGGCAGCACGTGCCCGTCAACAAGGGCGAGAAGCTGGGCCATTTCGCCTACGGCGGCTCGCTGGTCATTCTCCTGTTCGAGAAGGACGTGGTTTCCGGGATCAAGGTCCTGCAGGGCCAGCAAATCGGCATAATGGAGAGGAAAAAGACTAATTGAAAGTAAATCCGTGACGGGGAAAGCCGTATCGAACGGAAACAGCCGGGGCTAATAGCGGCTTATACAGCTGCTGTCATTTGTGCAGGATAATCTGTGCCGGTTGCGGAACAAATCTCTAACGCAGCAGAAGCAGAGGCGTTGCAGTGAGAGGCGGCTTTACCCGTCACGGATTGAAAATCGTTACAAGGATAAACAAAAGGGCCGGATTTAAGCCAAGGCATTACATTAAAGTGTGTATAGAATGCTTTAATGACACAGAAATACCCCCTGATTTCGGTCAGGGGGTATTTCTGTGTCTGGGATAACAATCAGTTGAATATGTCAATATAAGTGAAGGGTTTTGGCGGCGCCGGGTGGCAGTCCGCCGAAAATATTTTCTTTTGATCTAACTATCACTTAGGTGCATTGGCGGCTTCGATACAAGCCTGCATAGAGCCATCCGCAGCATAAGCCGGTTGCGGCAGCTTACAAACAAGCGTGTACCCGCATTTTCGCGCTACTGAACGGCACCTATAAGAGTAGTTGTCACGCCGTTTGAGGGAAAGTTATAAAGAACCTCTGTGGTTGCCGGGATAGCACCTGACGCCAACAGATTGATCGTAAGCACATCGCTGAGCGCAGAGTTAGTGGTCGATGAAACCACTATATTTGCATTTCCATTACCTGCATCCACTACTGTCCAGCTGCTGGTCAATGTACTGCCGTTGCTGTAGTTCAGCGCCTGCCCTGCAAAGTTGCCGTTCTACAGGGCTGATTCACGATAATAGGCAATACCGCGGCTCAGGAGCGAATCGAGCTGACAGGCGCGAGCCGCCCCGAGCGGAGATCAACGTGGACGATGCTGCTGCATGAGCTTCGCGAACCGCCGCAAACCGATCGCATCGGCAGCGGATGGAGAGATGGCGTTCACGAGCGTGAGCATCTTGAGCATCCCGCCGCCCATGACGTGGGCCCGACGTCGCTGGCGGATGGTGGCGAGGATCTCGCGCGCGACCACATCGGGCTCGCAGAGGGCGACGCCCATCTTGCGCCACATGTCGAAAAATGCGGATTCCGACTCGGTGTTGGAAGGCACAGGCCCGAAGAAAGAAAGCACCACGTCGGTCCCGGCAAGCTCGCGGTTGGCGCCTTGCACGTAGCTCGCCAGCGCGCCGCGGGTCGCCGCGTAGGCGCTCATAAATGGCAGCGCCACCCGGCCGTCCATGGCGCCGCCGATGTGGACAACCACTCCGCCGCCGGCTTGCTTGCGCAGCCCCGGCAGGAATGCCTGGGTCACGAAGATGGGCCCCTTCACGTTGATAGCGAGCAGCTCGTCGACGTCGGCCGAAGTGTAGTCCTCAATGGCCTTGCGCGGCGAGACGCCCGCGAGGTTCACCACCGCATCGATCCGGCCGAGGTGCTCGAAGGCCGCCGCCGCCAGCTTCTCGAGGCTCGCCGGATCGGTGACGTCTGCGCGGAGGTAAATCGCCGAACCGTCGCTCCGGCCGGTCAGCGCCGCGGCGTCGTGCTCGCGTCGCGCCGCGAGCACTAACCGGAAGCCTTCGGCCGCGAGGAGCTTGGCCAGGGCGTGACCAAGTCCTCCGGTCACCCCGATGAGAACGGCGGTGGGCGCATCCATTCCCCGTTTTGCTGCGGCGTCGCTGGTGATTACAGGGGGCTTTCCATTCAGTTTGGTCATATCTTATTCCTTTCGATGGATATCAGTTATTATAAAAGTATCTATTGCGAGCAAAAAAAAACTAACCGGACCTGGCTCTGATTCTGGACACCACGTCCGCCAACGTCGTCTGCCTCAGCTCCCTACGGACGGCCTCCTGAGTGCCAACCAGCACGTCGCTCATGACTTCCTTGATGTTACAGCTCACGACACACTCCTTCGTTTTGGGATAGGCATGGATGGCAAAAGCATTTGGAGGGTTTACCGCAGAGTAGATGTCTAAGAGGTAAATACTCTTTGGGCTTCGTGCCAGGCCATAACCACCCGACTTACCAACAGTCGTCTTAGCCAGCTTCGCCTTGGAGAGTTTAACGAGGATTCTCTTAACGAAAACCGGGTTCGCATTCACGCTGCCTGCGAGAATTTCCGACGTGAAAACTCCCTCGTGATGTGCGATTGCCGCCAGTACGTGGACGGCGATCGAAAATTGAGTGTTTACGGAAGCCATTTATGGATACTATATTAGTATCCAGACTGGATGCAAGAAGAAAATGCATAGGCTCGAGGTCAGAAAAGCTCTTTTGCATGGTCAACTTGGCGACGATAGACAAGCTATGATTGTCTCAGATCGGGACCGCGGCCGGAACGGTTTTTGAAGAATAAATCAGTGCCTCCTAAGCATTGCAGCACAAGCGATTATTATTGCCCGCGCCGCACATCAGACCGGCGAAAATCACGCGAGCCTTGCCGTTCTTTATTACCCAGCCACTATGCTGGCCAATCTGCTGATAGAAGCTCTGCGCGCTTAGCCGAGGCTAAATAGCCAGACGCTGCCGCGCGCAAAAAAGAGCCCCTGGATTTCTCCAGGGGCTAAATTAATTTTCTTTATACACACTTTAATGTAATGGCTTGGATTTAAGCCGGCCCTTTTTAATTATTCCTTTGCCACGAGGACAATTTCGATCCGGCGGTTCTTTGCCTTCCCTTCCTCGCTGTCATTGGGGGCCACCGGCTTGTTTTCGCCATAGGCCGCGGCCACCAGTATCGCCGGGTCCAGTCCCTGTTTCTGCAGAAAGCGGGTCACGTTGATCGCCCTGGCTGCCGACAGCTCCCAGTTGGTGGCGTATTTGTTGGTCAGCGCTCCACGGATCGGGACATTGTCGGTATGCCCTTCGATCCGGATCGCCTTATCCTTGACTGTTTTCAGGATGTCCACAACCTTCTGCAGTACTGCCAGGCCATCCTCCTTCACTTCAGCCTTACCGGAATCGAAGAGTATGGCATCGACCAAATTGACCGTCAGCTTCCCCTTCAACTCGGAAATGGTTACCTGTCCCTGGGAGATCTCGCTCTTCATCTTGTCCAGCAGCTGCTCATAGGTCTGGCTGGCCTTCTGAACCTCTTCCTTCGCCTTCTGGAGTCCGGCAATTTCCTCTTTGAGGCGGCCGTTTTCGGCTTCCATGGCAGCTATCTTCTGCCGCAACTCCGATATCCGTTGCTGGGACTCACCCTTGGAAGAGCTCAAATCCTTTTCCAGCTCCTTTTTGTCATTCGTAAGCTTTGCCACGGTTTCATCGAGCTTGTTTCTGACACCTGTCAGGGCGGCAAGATCTCCCTTGAGACCGGCATTTTCGTTCGCCAAACCATCATGACGTTTCTGAAGTGCGGCCTGTTCCTGGGTCAGGGTATTTAACTCGGCCTCCTTCTGCAGATACTTGCTCTCCGCCACCAGACAGCCCGAAAGTGTTACTGACATCAGTGCTACCATGGCAATGTGGAATATCTTCCGCATAAATTACCTCCTTAAAATGTTCTGCCGATCGATTTGCGAGGATAACATTAGCAATTTGCAAAGTCAACGTGCCCTAACCTTCGATAGCTACCTTTACCAGCACCGGCTGCAGCAGCCGGACAACTTCAGCCGGCTCCAGGCCGACCAGAAACCCGCGCTTGCCACCATTCAGGTAGATTTTCGGCAGGGCCAGAATACTCTCTTCCATGTAGACCGGCAGAGTTTTCTTCGTACCGAACGGTGAAGTCCCGCCGACCAGATAGCCGGTATGCCTGCTGGCAGTGTCGGGAGTGCAGGGGGTTACCAGCTTGACACCGATAGATCTTGCCAGCTCCCTGGTCGAGACCTGGCAGTCGCCATGCATCAGCACAACCAGAGGGTTTTTCCGCTCATCTTCCATGACCAGGGTCTTCACCACCGAATGCTCATCAACCCCGAGCTCCCGGGCGGAAACGCCCGTACCCCCTTTCTCCTCGTACTGATACAGATGCTCTGTAAATGCTACTTTTTCAGCCCGAAGCTGCCTTACTGCCGGAGTCACCGGTGCCTTGTCCCGTGCCATGAATTCTCCTTCTGCTGTTGCCCGATAGCGGTTCTCTGCTATTATTTAACGTGCCGTTGGTTACACATCAATGGTAGGGGCGACGCATGCGTCGCCCCTACACCAGGGGGATGCGACCATGAAAGAGGCTCTATTTTACGAAAAAGAGAGCTACCGTCAAATAAGATGCAGTCTCTGCCGTTTCAACTGCCTCATAGCAGACGGCAAGCGGGGCATCTGCAATGTCCGGGAAAATCGCGGCGGAACCCTCTTTTCGCTGGTCTACGGCAGGGTGATTGCGGAGCACGTTGATCCGATTGAAAAGAAACCCCTCTTCCATGTAATGCCCGGAAGCAGCGCCTTTTCAATCGCTACGGCCGGCTGCAACTTCCGCTGCCGCCACTGCCAGAACTACAGCATCGCCCAGGTGGGGAGCAAAATGCCGATCCATGGGACTCTCCGCACCCCGGCAGAAATCGTGCAAAATGCCGTCAGCAGCGGCTGTCGCTCCATTGCCTACACCTACACCGAACCGACCATGTTCTATGAATTCGCCCTGGAAACTGCACAGCTGGCAAAGGAAAACGGGCTGCTGAATATTTTCGTAACGAACGGCTACATCAGCAAAGAGCCCCTCGCCATGATAGCTCCGTTTCTGCATGCCGCA
>DATNCC010000303.1:0-34405 GCA_035571735.1 Dongiaceae bacterium
AGAGTGCGGCGTGCTTGTCGTGATTGGCATCCTCCATCGCCTCGACGGTGATGCACTTGGCCGGGCAGACCGTGGGGCAGAGGTAGCAGGCGACGCATTTGGCCCGGTCGTGGGAAACGTTGAGAGCGTGCAGACCGCGGAAATTCGGCGACGGGACCGGCCGCTCGTCCGGATACTGGAGGGTGACCGGTTTCATGAAGAGGTGCTTGAAAGTGATCTTGAGTCCGTTTATCAGCGGCATTATCATGGGTTATATCCTCGTCTGTAAATATGGGAAGTTACACGCGAACGTTCTCTGCCGCGGCATCAGGCGGTCACCAGCACCCAGATTCCGGTCGCCACTACATTCAACAGGGTGATGGGGAGGAAGAATTTCCACCCGAGCGCCATGAGCTGGTCATAGCGGTAGCGCGGATAGGTCGCCCTGACCCACATGCAGAGGAAGATAAGGGCATAAACCTTGGCAATGAACCAGCACCAGCCGGGGAGAAACGCCGGGCCATGCCAGCCGCCGAGGAAGAGAGTGGTGGTCACGGCGCAGACCGTTATCATGTTGGCATATTCCGCCATGAAAAACATGGCGTACTTCATGCTTGAATATTCGGTGCAGAAGCCCGACACCAGCTCGGTTTCAGCTTCGGGGAGGTCGAACGGGGTGCGGTTGATCTCCGCCAGGGAACAGATGAAGAAGATGATGCCGGCGAGAAAGGTGAAGGGTGAGCGAAAGATGTACCAGCCGAGCACCCCGAACGCACCGGCCTGGTCGGCGACGATCTTCTGCAGCGACAGCGATTCCGACATGAGGAAGACGGAGACGATGGTCAGACTGGCGGCCAGTTCGTAGGAGATCATCTGCGCCGAGGCACGCAGGCCGCCGAGCAGGGAGTACTTGCTGTTCGACGACCACCCGGCCAGGACGATGCCGTACACCCCCAGGGAAGCCATGGCCAGTATGTAGAGGACGCCGACATTGATGTCGAACGCCTGATCCAGCCCCTTGTCGTAGTAGCCGGCGATCTGCAGCGGGATCTTGTAGCCGGCTATCTCGATCACACCACCGAACGGGATTACGGCAAAGGTGATGAACGCCGGAATGAGGGCAATCAGCGGCGCAACCAGAAAGGCAAAGGTGCTGGCCTGTGAAGGAATGATTTCCTCCTTGAAGAAGAGCTTTACCCCGTCGGCGATCGGTTGCAGCAGGCCGTGCCAACCGGTACGCATGGGTCCCAGACGAACCTGCATATGGCCGATAATTTTACGCTCGGCATACGTGGCGTATGCTACGGTCAGCAGCACAAAGACAAAAGCCACCAGGACCTTGGCAACCATGGCGATGTAATACATCATCGGCAGTCCTAATATCTCGATTCCCATCTGTCCCTCTTTTCTTGCATTGTGAAGTTAGTAATTATATCCGGTTATTGTGATTAACCGTCTTATTTTGCCAGAGTAACCATCGTCACAGGCGATCCGCTCCAGATTGCATTAATCGGGGCGGCGCTGAAATGATACGGGGCAAATACGACGCCTGCCGACATGCGCGTGGTGACTTTTGCCTTAAGCTGAATGCTTCCTGATGCGGAAGAAACGGTAATCAGGTCATTTTCGGCAATCTTGTAGGCGGAAGCATCTGTACGCGACAGCTCAATATACCCTTCCGGGCAGACATGCATCGGACCTTCACCGTATTGCGACAGGGTACCGCTATGATACAGAACGCTGCCGGTCACGAATGCAAGCTTGCCGTCTTCTGCTGCAATTGGAGGCGCCGCCTGTGGAACAACGAACGAAGGAGTGATTGCAACGGCGGCAAAAGCACCGTCTTTTTGCAGCGAGATGTGGCTCATACCCTGATAACCGGGCGCCTGTGCAGCAATTTCGCCAAACTGTGCAGAGAGCGATGCGGGAGGTTGGCCACCAAGTCGGATGATCAGATTCGCGAATATTTCATAATCGCTCTTGATTTGTACGCTCTTGCGGATTGCCGGTTTGAAGTACTGAACTCGGCGATCCGTGCTGGTAAAGGTTCCTTCCTTTTCGGCAAAAGAACAGACGGGCAGAACGACATCGGCCATGGCAGCCGTCTCGGTAAGGAACAGCTCTGAAACAACCAGGAATTCGACCGCATCAAGAGCGGCCTTGACCTTGGTGCGATCAGGGTAGGACACCAACGGATTTTCTCCGGCAACGAAGAGCGTCTTTACAGTGCCGGCTGCGCAGGCATCCAGAATCTGCAGACCGCCTAAACCGCCATCCTGGGCATAAAAGCCCATGTCTACGGCACCCTGGCTGTTGTTCTTCTCGGAAAGACAGAGCACCCCGCACCCTTCCTTACCGTACTTGCCGGTCAGGATAGCCAGGTTTGCGGCCGCAGTTGCCAGATCGGCAGTGTGTCCGGTATACGCCTGCCCAACCGGGAAAAGAATCAGCGCCTTCCCGGCAGCGGCATATTCGGAAGCCAGTTTTTTGATATCGTCAGCGGCCAAGCCGCTCTGAGCGGCGACCGCCTCGGCACTGAATCCGGCTAACGATTTCACAAGTTCGGCATAACCGGCTACTGCTGCAGCACTTGCGTCAACGAGTTTTTCATCGATAAGAGTCTTGGCGATGGCGTTCAGTACAGCCACTTCGCTTCCGGGGCGATGAACCAGCGTCTTTGCATCGGGAAGCCTTGAGAGCTTGCCCCGCTTGTCGGAAATAATACTGAGTTTAACACCCTTGTTTTTGACGGCCATATTAACTTCAAAACCCACTACCGGATGTGTTTCGTAGGCATCGGTCTTAATGACGAGAAGCAGATCGCTCTTCTGGATGTCAAGAATGCTGGCGGATGAAGCGCTCGCACCGAAACTGCGGGCAAAACCCTCGGTCAGCGCAGCATGAGCATATCCGGCCGCATGGTCAAAGTTTTTCGACCCGACGTTTTCCAGCAGCAACTTTTTGAACAGAGCGAGTTCTTCATTGGTCAAACGCGGCGTTGCCAATGCTGCTACGGCACTGCCCCCCTTAAGACGCCCGGCAACAATTTCAAGGGCTTCGTCCCAGGTTGACTCGGTCAAGGAGCCGTTTTTTCTCACCAGCGGCTTGGTCAAACGCTTGTCGCTATTTATAAACTGATAGCCGAACCGACCGCGCACGCACAACTGGCCATTATGGAAACCCTGGTTTTCATCATAAACGGTGGTTTGGACCTTGTTATCCTTGACTCCCAGCGTCAGGTTGCAGCCAGTGCCGCAATAACTGCAAACCGATGTCTGCTTGGTAAGCGCCCACCATCGGGCTTTGAACTTGAACGGCCGCGCCAGCAGCGAACCGACCGGGCAGACTGAAACGCACGAACCGCAGAATTCGCAATTAAGAGCGTCGTCAAATTCACAGCCTATTTTCGTTTCAATACCGCGATCTATGAAAGTCAGAGCGCCGAAAGAAACGATTTCATCGCAGATACGCGCACATTTGCCGCACAGTACACAGCGGTTCATGTCGCGCTCAATAAGAGGATTATTGTAATCGATCTCGTGATGGAACTTTTCATCGGTGAAGCGGTTGGCGCTCACCTTATACTCATAGGTCAGGTTCTGAAGATCACAGTCTCCTCCCTTGTCGCAGACAGGGCAATCGATGGGATGGTTGAGGAGCAGAAGTTCCAACACCATTTTACGGGCCTTTATGATATCCGGAGTCGAGGTACGGATAATCATCCCCTCCGTAACCGGAGTTGTACAGGCGGGTATCTGACGCCCTTTCATCTGCTCTACTTCAACCAGGCACATACGGCAGGCGCCGAACGGCTTCAATTTTTTATCATGGCAGAGTATCGGAATCCTGATCCCGTTCAGCTTGGCCGCTTCGTAAATTGTCGCGGTCTTGGGTGCAGTAAACTGCTTGTCATCTATCGTAAGATTTACCATCTCAACCTCTGTTCAGTGAGTTTGACCGTGTGTGCGTAATTGATACTATTCAATAGCCATGAAGCGGCAGGCATCGTAGCAGGATTTACATTTTGTGCATTTTTCCTTGTCGAGATAGGCCAGCTGCCCCTTCTCCCAGACAATTGCATCAACGGGGCAAGCTTTTTTACACGCGCCGCACTTGACGCATTTGTCCTCAACCACCTGCCAGAGGAGCAGCTCTTTACAGCAGTTGGAAGGACAGCGCTTGTCATTGATATGCGCTTCATATTCATGGCGGAAATAGTTGATCGTCGAAAGAATCGGATTCGGCGCTGTCTGGCCGAGACCGCAGAGCGAGGCTTTTTTGATGGCAACGCCCAGATCCTGAAGCGTTTCAATATCCGACATCTCACCGCGACCTTCGGTGATCCGCTCAAGAATGTCGAGCATGACCTTCAGGCCGATACGGCATGGAACACACTTGCCGCAGGATTCCATTCTGGTAAAGGTCAGAAAGAAGCGTGATACGTCGACCATGCAAGTTGTTTCGTCCATTACAACCAGACCACCGGAACCCATCATGGCGCCGGCCTTGATCAGGGAGTCATAATCGACGGGAGTATCGAGGATATCGGCGGGAATACAGCCACCCGAAGGGCCACCTGCCTGAACAGCCTTGAACTTGCGGTTGTTGGCGATACCACCGCAAACATCATAGATAACTTCGCGCACCTTCATACCGGCGGGCACTTCTACCAGCCCGGTGTGCTTGACCTTACCGGTTACAGCAAAGATCTTGGTTCCCTTGGTTGTTTCGGTCCCAAGCGAGGCGTACCAGTCGCCCCCCTTGTTGATGATATGACGGACGTTACCAAATGTTTCGACGTTGTTTATGTTGGTCGGCTTGCCCCACAGACCACGAACAGCCGGGAAGGGAGGACGCGGACGGCTCATACCGCGATGCCCTTCGATAGATGCCATCAATGCGGTCTCCTCGCCGCAGACGAAAGCCCCGGCCCCCATCTTGATGCGCATATCGTAGTCGAAGCCCCATCCCTGAATATTCTTGCCGAGGTACCCCTTCTCATAGCAGGTATCGATCGCGTGCTGCAGCCTCTGGATAGCAAGCGGATATTCGGCGCGAACGTAGACATAGCCGAAGTCGCAACCGATGGCATAGGCCGCGATCATCATCCCCTCGATGATGCAGTAGGGGTCCCCTTCAAGCAGCGAACGGTCCATGAATGCGCCCGGATCGCCTTCGTCGGCATTGCAGATCAGATATTTATGGTCTCCGGGTGAAGCCTTGCAGAAGGACCACTTCATCCCGGTAGGGAAACCGCCGCCCCCACGGCCACGAAGTCCCGATTTTTTTACTTCCTCGATGACCTCTTCCGGCTTCATGGTTTTTATGCACTTCTCTATTGCCTTAAAACCGTCTTCTTGCATGTAGGCGTCAATGCTGTCCGGATCAATCTGACCGCAGCCGGTCATGACGACTCGCATCTGGGCATCAACAAACTGATTATAATACGGCTTGGCTTTTCTTTTCTCCATGATCGTCTGGCCGACGATATGTTCATCGATGATCTTCTCGACTTCTTCGGGCTTTACGAAGTCATATGTCGTTCTGCCCAGTTCGGGGGTGATGATGTCAACCAGAACATCGTTGGCACACAGACCGCGGCAACCGGTTTTGATGACATCGCAACGCTTGCCGACAACCGCATCCACGCCTTTTTCAGCCAGCAATTTCACGAAAGCCAACTCGACCTCTTTGGCGCCCATTGAAATTCCACCAGTTCCCTGGCAGATAAGAATCTGTATTCCTGCGTTTTCGCTCATGACTCAATTGTCCCCTGCTGGATAGTTTCGAGCTACGTGCTACTTCAATGGTCTCTGGTTATAGTCGGAAACAATCTCTTCAACTTTCTGCACCGTCATCCCACCGTAGGTCGAGTCGTTGACCATTGCCAACGGCGCCATCCCGCATGCTCCGAGACAGGCTACCTTCTCAAAGGTATAGCGAAGGTCCGGTGTAGTCTCGGCGTGACCGATATGCAATTTGTCAAAAAATGTCTCTACTATTCTGGTTGCGCCCTGAACATGGCAGGCGGTTCCCACGCAAACGCGGATGATAAAGCGGCCACGTGGTTTGAGGTGAAACTGGGCATAAAATGTAAGAACACCGTAAATCTGGCTCGGATACACATTCAGACGTTCGGCGATATGATCGGCGACAACACGCGGAACATAGCCGTATTCATCCTGAACTCCCTGCAGAACCGGCATAAGGTTCCCGGAAATGTCTATATATTTGTCGATGACAGCATCGGCAATGGAAAGGTCAATTTCCGGCTCCTGCTCTGTGGCCTGCTGCGCTACTACGTCACTCATGCGCCCCATCTCCTTTGAATCGTGCGGAGTTATCTGTCAATTTCACCAAGAACGATGTCCAGGGTACCGATTACGGCCACCAGGTCGGCAATCATTGAACCTACACTCATCTGTTCGATGGCTTGCAGATTCACGAATGAAGGCGGGCGGATTCTCATGCGCTCCGGTTTGTTGCCGCCATCGCTGACGATATAGAAACCAAGTTCACCCTTTGGTGCCTCCACCCCCTGATACACTTCTCCTTCCGGCGCGGCAAACCCTTCTGAAGCGATCTTGAAGTGATGTATGAGTCCTTCAATGCTGTTGTACACATTTTCCTTGGGCGGATAGCAGACCTGCGGATTGTCGGCCAGCACCGGCCCAGGCTTGAGCCTGTCGAGCCCCTGACGGACAATCTTGCAGGCTTCGCGCATCTCGATCAGACGCACCTTGTATCGGTCAAAAGTATCGCAGTTCTCACCGACCGGCACCTTGAACTGATACTTGTCGTAGCCGGCGTATGAATCATCGCGGCGAAGATCCCAATCGACCCCTGATCCACGCAGGGCAGGACCGGTGAGGCCTATGTCGATGGCGTCTTCAGCGGAAATAACGCCGTTGCCGACAGTACGCTTGAGCCAGATCGGGTTGGTGGTCAACAGCCCCTCATACTGATCCAGGTATCCGGGCATGGCATCGATAAAGTCGCCGACTTTCTTGACAAACTCATCCGGCACATCCTGCGAGAGACCGCCGACTCGGAAAAAGTTTGACGTCATGCGGGCGCCGGAAATAAGCTCGTAGATTTCCATGACCGTTTCGCGCTCACGGAATGCATAGATAAATACCGTCATGGCACCAATATCGAGGGCGTGGCATGCGATCCAGACCAGATGCGATTCAAGCCGGGTCAGTTCGGCCATGATTATCCTGATCGTTTCAGCGCGTTCGGGCACCTCGACAGCCATCAACTTTTCAACTGCCAGAATATATCCAAGGTTGTTGCTCATGGGCGCCAGGTAGTCAAGGCGATCGGTCAGCGGCAGTATCTGATGATACGTACGGTGTTCCGACAGTTTTTCGACACCACGATGCAAAAAGCCGATATGAGGAGTGACCTTGACGATTACCTCGCCGTCGAGCTCAAGAACGAGTCGCAGAACCCCGTGGGTACTTGGGTGCTGTGGACCCATATTCAGTGTCATTGTTTCAGTAGTAGCCATGTATCGCCTCTTCTATGATCGAATTACAGAACGATTTAGTAAAACTATGACAAACGCCCTTTATAGGGTTCACGGTCAGGACCCTGCAGCGGGTAGTCCTTGCGGAGCGGGTGTCCCACCCAGTCATCAGTCATCAGGATGCGCCGGAGGTCGGGATGGCCATCGAAGGTAATGCCGAACAGGTCAAAGACTTCACGCTCCAGCCAGTTGGCTGTTTTCCACACCTGTGAAGCGGTCGGGATTCTGCAATCCCCCTCGGTCACAGGCGTCTTGATGCGAAGCCGATCCTTGTTGGCAATCGAAAGGAGCTGGTAGACCATCATAAAGCGGTCTTCTTTTTTGCCAAGATAATCAACCGCCGTCAGGTCGGTCAGCTGGTTGTACTGCAGGGACTGCTTGAGAAACGAAAGGACTTCAATAATGGCATCCTTCGCTACTGTTACCGTCACCTCTCCCCTGAAATCGGCAACATCAATGATCGAAGCGGCGAACTTTTCCTTCAGTTTCAGTACTGCACGATTGTTTTCTGCCATGATATCCAACCCTTTTGTGGGATTTGTATACGTTCGTTGATGCTGCAGATGATCAGGCTGCTTCCGGAATATAGCGTTCACCCAAACCGATGGCGGAGCCGAACGAGTTCCGTTCCGTCATGATCTTGTCCTGAAGCTTCATGAGGCCGAACAACAGCGCCTCGGGGCGTGGCGGACAACCGGGAATGTAGACATCAACCGGCAGCGCCTCATCGATACCCTGAACTACGCTGTAAGTGTCGAAGATTCCGCCGGAGCAGGCACAGGCACCCATGGCAATCACCCATTTCGGCTCGGGCATCTGCTCATAGACAGTCTTTATGACCGGCAGCATCTTTTTGGTAACGGTACCGGCAATGATGATGCAGTCGGATTGCCGGGGAGAGGCGCGGAAAATGATGCCGAAGCGGTCGAGGTCGTTGTGGGATGCTCCTGTTGCCATCATCTCGATGGCGCAGCATGCCAAGCCAAAGGTCATCGGCCAGATGGATGACTTCCGGGACCAGTTAACCAAGAGATCCAGTGACGTGGTGATAACGTTATCGCCAAGCGGATTGTCTACTCCCATTCCAGCGCTCCTTTTTTCCAGACATAAATATAACCAACAAAAAGAATGACGATGAAAATCCCCATCTCGACCAGACCGAAAACACCCAGTTTCTTGTAGAGAATTGCCCATGGATACAGGAACACCGCCTCGATATCGAACAGGATAAACATCATGGCGATCAGATAGAACTTGATCGAATAACGCTCACGGGCTGTTCCTACAGGCTCGCAACCACTTTCGTACGGCTGCAGTTTCACCCTGGACGGTTTTTTCGGGCCAATCAATGAGGAGAACACCAGCGAGCAGAGCCCAAACATAAGCGCCACAATGACCAGAAGTAGTATTGGCAGGTATGCACCAAGCATTAAAATCCTCCTTACTGCGTACGGTATACTGTATACAAACGTTGCCTGTAATATGGTATTTGGGTTTCTTTGTCAACTGTTTTTTTACCCCGGTCAAATTTATTGCGGCGTATGCTTTTTCTAAATTGCAAATAAAATTACTACTTTACCATTGACATCAACAGCTGCTGTATGATAACTATCCAATTCTGCCGGCTACATTCAACCATCTTTTTCGACACGAGGATTACCCATGAATCACGAACGCTCCAGCATTCTCTTTCAGCAGGCAAAGGCTGTCATTCCCGGTGGCGTCAACAGCCCCGTACGCGCTTTCAAGTCGGTCGGCGCCGACCCGCTTTTTATCAGGAAAGCGGCTGACTGCCATATATACGACGAAGACGGCAACACTTTTATAGATTATGTTGGATCATGGGGGCCGATGATCGTCGGTCATTGCCACCCCGACATCATTAAAGCTGTTCAGGACACCATGGCGAGTGGCGCCAGCTTCGGAGCCCCGACTGAGCGCGAGACAATTCTTGCCAATCTTGTGATAGAAGCGGTCCCTTCCATTGACATGGTTCGCATGGTCAGCTCCGGTACCGAGGCGACCATGAGTGCTATCAGGCTTGCACGTGGTTATACCGGGAGAGAGAAAATTCTGAAGTTCTCCGGCTGCTATCACGGCCATGCAGACTCCCTCCTGGTCAAGGCCGGTTCCGGTGCCGCCACGTTCGGAGTGCCCGATTCTCCCGGAGTCCCGGCAGAGGTTGCCAAACTCACCCTTACCGCCGAATACAATTCGCTTGATTCGGTCAGGAGACTTGTTGCTGAAAACAGGAATGCCATCGCCTGCATTATCGTTGAACCGGTTGCCGGAAATATGGGGACAGTCCCCCCGCGCGAGGGCTTCCTGGAGGGTCTTCGGGATATCTGCACCGATGAAGGGATCATATTGATTTTCGACGAAGTCATGTCAGGCTTCCGTGTTGCCTATGGCGGCGCACAGGAACTTTTCGGCGTCACTCCGGACATGACAACTCTTGGCAAGATCATCGGCGGCGGTCTTCCGGTGGGAGCTTTTGGCGGCAAGCGCGAAATCATGGAAAAGCTGTCGCCATCAGGCGGGGTCTATCAGGCAGGAACCCTGTCGGGCAACCCGCTGGCCATGTCGGCGGGGATCGCAACCCTGAATATCCTCAAGCAGCCGGGATTTTATAAAGCGCTTGAAGAAAAGAGCCGCCTTGTCGCCGAAGGCATCGCCCAGGCGGCCAAAAGCGCCGGCTATCCGCTCTATTCGACCCGCGTCGGCAGCATGTTTTGTGCTTTTTTCAGCAAAGGTGATGTCTATGACTGGCCAACGGCTTCACAGTGCGACACCAGGGCTTTTGCCAGATACTTCCTCGCGATGCTGGATGAAGGGGTCTATCTTGCACCGTCGCAATTCGAAACCGCCTTCGTTTCAGCAGCACACAGTGAGGCCGATATCGAGAAGACCATTGCGGCGGCGGCAAAATGTTTCAAGCTGATCGCTTGACGTGTAATTTGACTTCATTTCTGTTTGACATATCCGCCGCACCCGTGGTATGGAATACCGGTTTTGTGCCGCATCCGCATATGATCTTTCATGTCCGGTAACAATCGCCAGCTTTTTCAGAGCCTTGCCATGGTTTCCAGCATGGGCATCTCCGTTGTCCTGGCGATTGCCATCGGGGTCTGGTTCGGTCTGACGCTTGATCGCTGGCTTGGCACGAAACCCTGGTTCTTTTATATTTTTCTGTTCATCGGTATTGCCGCCGGTTTCAAGAATGTGTACGTAATCGCCGGCAGGGAGATCCGTAGAAGTGATGATAACGATAAACGAGGATAACCTCTTTGCCGTCATCATCAAGGGGAGCCTAGCACTGCTGGCTTTCCTGACCCTGGCCGGCTGGGCTCTGTTTTCGATACAGGTCGGTTTGGGTGCTCTGGCTGGCGGCTGTATCGCGATAGCCAATTTTTTCTGGATTCGCAACGTCCTGCAGCGCATTCTCGGGCAACTGCCCGCCAAGGCGTCCATGTACGCTCAGATCCGTTTCATTGCCCGTTTAAGCGTAACCGGACTGCTCCTGTATTTTATCATAACATCCGGCTGGTTTGCACTGTCCGGGCTGTTTGTCGGGCTCTCCGTCATCGTAATCAACATTATCGTACTTTCACTATACAGCGCCCTGCGCGCAGGAGGTTAGCTCCATGGTTCACCCCTTACTGTTTCTCGAATTTTTCCGCAAACTGCTGGCCCCGCTCCATATTACCGGAGCAAGTGCCGATGCGATCGCTTACACCTGGCTGATAATCATCCTGCTGCTGGTTCTTTCGCTGCTCGCGACTTCGGCGCTCAAATCGGTCCCCGGCGGGATGCAGAACTTCATGGAAACAGTCATCGGCGGGATCGAAACCATGATCGTCGACACGATGGGTGAGCATGGCCGCCCCTTCTTCCCCCTGATCGCCACGCTCGCAATCTTCGTGCTCGTATCCAACCTGATCGGCCTGATTCCCGGCTTTTTCCCGCCGACCGCCAACATCAACACCACGGCAGCCTGTGCGGTAATCGTCTTCATCTCCACCCATGTGGTAGGGATCAAGCATCACGGTCTGGGCTATATAAAGCACTTCCTCGGACCCATCGCCTGGCTGGCACCGATCATGTTCTTCATCGAAGTCATCGGACACATGAGCCGTCCGGTTTCACTGACACTGCGTCTGTTCGGCAACATGAACGGCCACGAGCTCGTACTGATGATCTTCTTCGGCCTGGCCCCCTTCCTCGTGCCGCTGCCGATGATGCTGATGGGCGTTCTGGTATCATTCATCCAGGCCTTCGTGTTCATGCTTCTGGCCATGATCTACATCCAGGGTTCGCTGGAGCACGCACATTAAGTAAGTTTGAAATTATTTTCTGCCGTTTTATGCAAAAATAATTTCGTTAACGCACTTATCCCGCTTGCGGGGCTAATAACTAAACTAAATTACTCCTATACTGTTTAGGAGACAAAACCATACGGAGGTAGTAAAGATGAGTTTTTTCACGATGTGCGTTCTGGCAGCAGGTATTGGCATGGCACTTGGCACCGTAGGCACCGGCATTGGCCAGGGTCTCGCAGTTAAAAGCGCCGTTGAAGGCGTTTCCCGCAACCCCGGCGCTTCCGGCAAGATCCTGACCACCATGATGATCGGTCTGGCCATGATCGAGTCCCTGGCAATCTATGCCCTGGTTGTCTGCCTGATCATCCTGTTCGCCAACCCTTACAAGGATATCGCAATGAAACTGGCTGAGACTGTTGCCAAGTAACCCAGTTAAGTAACGGCTTAAAAGTAAGAAAGGGCATCCAAATCTGGATGCCCTTTCTCGTTGCATATTTGCGAATACATTAAATTCCGTGCTATTCGTCGTCTTTCAGCATCCCCTCAACCCCGTCCGATTCAACACTTTCCGCCATATCTCCCGTTGCCGGCATGAACAAAGCCCTGGCCGAATAGCGGTACCTCACTCCCCGTTCAAGAGTTCGATCAATATATTCATTGCCCTGCAGCGGTTCTCCATTTAACGGCAGATAAGAACGGGCGCCCGCGCCCGAAGAGCGATACAGGTTGTAACCGAGCAGGCGCCCCGATATCAGACTCTGTGTGGAGATTTGAAGCTTGATCTCGGTAGGAAATGACTCGGCTTTCAATACAGGTGCAGGAAGGGGGGGAGCCATCCGGACGTCCACTGTTGTAGATGACGCGCCATCAACGCCATCGGCGGTGAATGGAACGATGCTGTATGAATATGAATTTCCGGAACTGACATCGCTGTCAATAACGACAAGGTGGCTTCCGAGGCGCTGGGCAGCAACCGGCAGATGATCGAGGTAAAGTGTTTCAAGCAGCCTGTAATCGGTCATACAGGAGCGACAGACATCCGTCAAACCGGTTTTGGCAGCCCGCCTGCTGATCTTTACCCCTGCCATACCCTGCAGTGGCCGCCCTGCTCGATCCTTGTCGGGGAGAGTAAGCTGAAGCTTCACGGAGGAGCCGCTCTGCAGCGCGGTAACAGCGGCCGGCGCCGCCGGGATCAGCATATCGGGATAGATCAACGGTCCTTTCCTGCCGCAGGCGGCTGCCATCAACGACAGGCCAATTACAAGCGCAGAGCGCCCAAGGACACTCATTTTTTTACCTCAGCGGGCAATACGGCGTCCAGCTTTATCTCGAACGGTCCGGCAGCAGATGAAAAACGTACCCTGTCCGCCTGGATATCGATAATTTTAGCACCCGAAACAACGGCACCCTCTTTTAGCAGAAAACCGTTTACAACGGCACGCCGTGCCGAGCGATCGTCCTGCCAGGCAATGCCTGACAGTTTGATGTCGGCTGGCGCCTGAACAGTTTGGGAAGCTTGTTTCGGAAGAGTTGCAGGCGGTTGAGCCTTGCTCCCTCTTTGCGCCCGTCGGGCCTCACGCCGGGAAGTTTCGTCATCTCCGACCGCATCCGCAGGAGGAGCAGCAACAGGAGCAGCAGCAACAGGAGCAGGAGGAACAGCGGCTGGCGTCATGGCTGCAGGTGCCAGCTGAGATTGAGCCGGCGCCGGAACGGGTACCGCAGCAGCAGGAGTCACAGCGACTGGAGGCTTTTCCGAAGCAACAGGCGGAGGAGCGGAAGGGCGGACAATCGCGGTACTCCGCTTTCCGGTGCCTCTGAGCAGGAACCATGTACCTGCACACGTCACCAGCGATGCTGCCGCGACAAGCACCAGAATTTTCCAGAAGCCGGCTCTGGCAGGGGGTTGTTTCCGATCCTGGAACAGATCTCCGGAAATACTGACCCTTCCATCCGGCAGCTTTTTTTTGTTTTTCTCATGCTCGATTTTTTTTAAGGCATCAAGAATATAACTCATACAGTCAGATCACTTTCCGGCAAACAGCCGATACAAAATACGGAACCAGAGCCCTTCGCGCCTGTCACTCGGTTGAAGCTCCGCAATAACCTCGGCGGCAATCGAAGGAGAAACCGTCCTGCTCTCACGGGTCCAGGCCATGACCAGCGCCTGTTCACACGCAACATTTATCAGTCGGGGAATGCCATGCGAGAAGCGATAGATGCGCCTGATCGCGGCACGGGAGAAAATATCAGGAATCCGGCTACCGGATATTTTGAGGCGATGGGTGATGTATTGGGCCGTGTCGTCCAGCGTCATGGGCGTCAGTTGACAACGCACTGTAATGCGCTGATTAAGCTGGCGCAGATCATGACGCCGCAGGATACCGTTCAACTCCGGTTGTCCGGCCAGAATGATCTGGATCAGCTTGTCCCGTTCGGTCTCGAGATTGGAAATCAGTCGCACCAGTTCCAGAACTTCCGGAGCCAGATTCTGCGCTTCATCGATGACTAGAACAACCGTCCGGATGCCATGTTGATCGATCAAAAAACGGTTGAGTTCATCAAGATAGCCAAATCGGTTCCGCTCGCCGGCCTCGATGCCGAACTCCCGACAAATACTTGCCAGCAGCTGTTCGCCTGACATGCAGGGATTGAAAATAAGTGCGGTTCTGTACTTTTCCGGATCGAGTTGAGCCAATAATGTACGGAGCATCGTCGTCTTGCCGGTGCCGACTTCGCCCGTCAGCGCAATGAAACCGGCATGACTGTCGACGCCGTACAGTAAACGGGCAAATGCCTCGCGATGAATTCCGCTCAAAAATACAAAATGCGGATTCGGGGTAATTGTGAACGGCTTTTCGGAAAAGCCGAAAAAATCACAGTACATCGTGAATCAGTTTCCCGCTCGAACGTTCTGAATTTCACTCCATACGCGTTCTCTGGCCGTTCCACCCGGAACATTACGGGCATTGACACTGGCCTCGACGGTAATGCATTCAAAAATATCCGTGTCGATCTTGCTTGAGAACAGTTGCCACTCGGCAATTGAAAGTTCGGTGATATCCATCTGATTTTCAACGCAGTAGGCCACCGCTTTACCGACTACTTCGTGGGCATCGCGGAAGGCAAGCCCCTTGCGCACCAGATAATCTGCGACATCGGTAGCGGTTGAGAATCCCTGTCCCGCAGCTGCACGCATATTGTCAGAGTTAATCCTCATCTCGCTGATCATATCGGCAAAGATCTTGAGACTCCCCTTGACTGTGTCAATTGTATCGAAGAGCGGCTCCTTGTCTTCCTGCATATCCTTGTTGTAGGCCAACGGCAGAGCCTTCATGGTCGTCAGCAGCGCCATCAGGTTGCCATAGACGCGGCCGGTCTTGCCCCGTACCAGTTCCGGGACATCCGGATTTTTCTTCTGGGGCATGATCGATGACCCGGTACAGAAACCGTCTGACAATTCAATGAATTGAAACGCGCTGGTTGACCAGATAATCAGCTCTTCCGAAAAACGGGAGAGATGCATCATCAGAATTGAAGCGTCCGCCAGAAACTCCAGGGCGAAGTCCCGATCGGAAACCGAGTCGAGCGAGTTGCGGGTTATTGACGGAAAATCCAGCTGTTCGGCGACATATTCCCGGTCGATCGGGAAGGTCGTGCCCGCCAGCGCCCCGGCTCCAAGTGGGAGAACATTGACCCGCTTGAGGCAATCATCAAGCCGCCCCTTGTCGCGTCTGAACATCTCGACATACGCCATCAGATGATGAGCAAACAGGATCGGCTGCGCTGTCTGCAGATGGGTGAAACCGGGCATAAGCGTATCCAGATTGGCCTCGGCCTGGTTAAGCAGCGCCTCGATCAAAAGGTCCAGATAGGTTGTAATCTCGATGATCTCGTCCCGCAGGTACAAACGGATATCGAGCGCCACCTGGTCGTTTCGCGAGCGTCCGGTGTGCAGGCGCTTCCCCGCCTCACCGATGGCCTCGGAAAGACGTGCTTCGATGTTCATATGGATGTCTTCAAGGCTGATGGAGAAATCGAACTCTCCGGCCTCGATCTGCCGCAGAATTTGCTGCAGACCGTGAACAATCTGTTCTACGTCTTCGAGCGGGATGATCCCCTGCTTGCCCAGCATGCGGGCATGGGCAATGGAACCGCGTATATCCTGGTGGTAAAGGCGCTTGTCGAAGTCGATGGAGGCGGTGAACTCCTCGACGAACTTGTCGGTGGGCTGGGTGAAGCGGCCGCCCCACAGCTTATCTTTGGACATTACATTCTCCTGACTACTTCTTTCGGTTGGCCTGCATCAGCGACCTGATGCGCAGCCGCAGCGAATTGATCTTGATGAAGCCCTCGGCATCAGCCTGGTTGAAGACCTGGTCCTTCTCGAAGGTGGCGAAGTCGAGGTTGAAGAGCGAGTCGGACTCGGACTTCCGTCCGACGGTACGGCAATGCCCCTTGTAGAGTTTGACCCGGGCGACGCCGTTGACGCACTTCTGCGAATCATCGATCAGGGTCTGCAGCATCTGGCGCTCGGGGGAGAACCAGTAACCGGCGTAGATCTGTTTGGCATATTCTGGAATCAGTGAGTCACGGATACGCATGACTTCGCGGTCCATGGTGATCTGCTCCACGGCCGAATGCGCTTCGCGCAGGATCGTGCCGCCGGGGGTCTCGTAGACACCGCGCGACTTCATGCCGACCGAGCGGTTCTCAAGAAGATCAACCCTGCCCACGCCATGCTGGCCGCCGAGAACGTTGAGGTGCGCCAGAAGCTGTGCCGGGGTCATTTTTTTCACGTCAACGGCCACGGCGTTGCCGTTACTGAATTCGATCTCCACGTACTGAGGCTTGTTGGGGGCCTTTTCCGGTGACTTTGTCAGGACGTACATCTCTTCCGGCGCCTCGGCCCAGGTATCCTCCAGGATGCCCCCTTCGAAGGAGATATGCAGCAGGTTGCGGTCGGACGACCAGGGGCGCTTCTTGGTGACCGGAATCGGGATGCCGTTCTTCTTGGCGTACTCGATCAGCGCCTGGCGGCTGTTCAGATCCCACATCCTCCATGGGGCGATGACCTTGATGGCGGGATTGAAGTGGTAGTAGGCCAGCTCGAAACGAACCTGGTCGTTCCCCTTGCCGGTGGCGCCGTGGGAAACCGCGTCACATTTTTCCTTGGCGGCTATCTCCATCTGGCGCTTGGCGATCAGCGGGCGGGCGATCGAGGTGCCGAGCAGGTAGTGTCCCTCGTAGATTGCGTTGGCGCGGAACATCGGGAACACGAAGTCGCGCACGAATTCTTCTTTCAGGTCGTCGATATAAACCTTGTCGGCACCGGTGGCCAGAGCCTTCTCGCGAACCGGATCGAGTTCTTCCCCCTGCCCCAGATCGGCCGAGAAGGCAACAACCTTGCAGCCGTACTCGTTTTTCAACCATTTGAGAATAATGGAGGTGTCCAGCCCGCCGGAATAGGCCAGGACGATCTTGCTGATTTCCTGTTTCTTTGCTTTTGCCATGTGCTTACTCTCCTTTAGGTGCAGATATTATTTAATTAGCGTTGCCATTATTGCTTTTTGTATATGGAGACGATTTTCCGCCTCGTCCCAGACCACGGAGTGTTTCCCCTCGATGACCGAGTCGGAAATTTCCTCTCCGCGATGGGCCGGGAGGCAGTGCAGGACGATGCAGTCCGGCTTGGCCAGGGCGAGCAGAGCGTCATCCAGGCAGTAGCCGGCAAAAGCCCGTTCACGTTCCTTCTGCTCGGACTCCTGCCCCATGCTTGCCCAGACATCGGTGTTGATGACATCCGCACCGGCCACCGCCATCTTCGGATCGGTCGAGAGCGATATCAGGCCGGGAGCCTTGGTCTCGGCCCACGCCATGACCTTGGCGTCCGGTTCATACCCCGTGGGACAGGCAAGGCGCAATTTGAAACCGAAGATCGCGGCCGCTTCAATCCAGGTGTTGGCCATGTTGTTTCCGTCCCCGACCCAGGCGAAGGCCAGCCCCTCATACCCTTTCTTCCGTTCGATCACCGTCTGCAGATCGGCCATGATCTGGCATGGATGGAAGAGATCCGTAAGGCCGTTGATGACCGGTACATCCGAATATTTCGCAAATTCGTCGACGATCTCCTGACCGAAGGTGCGGATCATTACCCCGTCGCAATAACGGGACATGACCCGGGCACTGTCCTTGATCGGCTCACCGCGCCCCATCTGGGACGTGCCGGATGACATGAACAGGCCGTGCCCGCCCAACTGAAAGACACCCACTTCGAATGACACCCTGGTGCGGGTAGAGGCCTTTTCGAAAATTAAGGCTACACTCTTGCCGTCCAGCAACCGGTGCGGGATACCCGCCTTCTGCTTTGCCTTCAGGTCGGCGGCCAGGGCCAGCATGACGTCCAGTTCGTCTTTCGTATAATCGTGCAGTGCCAGAAAATGTCGCGTCATCTATTCTCTCCCATTTCCAGCCCGTAAAGCTGGAGCTTGCTTTATCGAACTTACTGAACCTCGGCAAAAATGCCGTCGAGGATTACAATCATTGTGTCGATTTCCTGCTTGGTCACCACCAGCGGCGGCACAAAACGGAGCACCGTGTCGTGGGTCACGTTGAGCAGCACCCCGCGCTCGTGCCCCTTTTTGACGATCTCGGCACCCGGAACAGCCAGGCTCATGCCGATCATCAGCCCTACTCCGCGCACCTCCCTGACAAAGGGGTATCTCTTCCCCAGGGTTTCCAGTTCGCCGGTCAGGTATTCGCCGATCTCTTCACAGCGGTTAAGGAGGCCATCCTCAAGAATAGTCCTGATCGTGGCGATAGCCGCGGCACAGACCAGCGGGTTGCCGCCGAAGGTGGAACCATGCGTTCCGGGAACAAAGGCCGCGGCAAACTTGTCCCTGGCCAGCATCGTGCCGATAGGTGCCCCTCCGGCCAGCGCCTTGGCCAGGGTCATGATGTCGGGGGTTACGTCAAAATGCTCATACGCAAACAGTTTGCCGGTACGTCCCATCCCGACCTGAACCTCGTCGAAGATCAGCAGCAGGCCATGACGGTCGCAGATTTTCCTGACATCCCGGAAATATCCGGGCGACGGCATGTTTACCCCACCTTCGCCCTGGATCGGCTCCAGCATGACGGCGCAGGTGGCGGGCGTTACCGCTGCCTCCAGCGCGGCAACATCATTGAAAGGAACATGTTTGAACCCGTGCAGAAGCGGATCGAAGAAGCGCTGCACCTTCTCCTGGCCGGTAGCCGAAACCGTGGCCATGGTGCGGCCGTGGAAGGAGTCGGCGGCCGTGATGATCTCGAAGCGTTCCGGGCCGAACGTATCGCGGCTGTATTTACGGGCAAGCTTGATGGCCGCCTCGTTCGCCTCGGCGCCGCTGTTGCAGAAGAACGCCTTGTCGGCAAACGAATGGTTGCACAGCAGTTCCGCCAGTTCGATCTGCTGGGGGATCTGGTAATAATTGGAGCAGTGGATCAGCTCGGCGGCCTGTTTCTGGAGAGCAGCGACAACGTTCGGATGGCAATGCCCGAGATTGTTGACCGCAACCCCCCCCAGAAAATCAAGATACTCCTTGCCGTCCGCATCCCACAACCGGCACCCCGCCCCCCTGACAGGAACGATCGGATAGCGGCCATACGTTTTCATGATGTATTTGTCTGATTTTTCAATCCACATATCTGATTTCATGGGCCGTTACCCCCTTCTGCGGTTATGGAACAATGGCGCGACTGCATCTCCTGGATATAATCGACGAGAAACTGGCGATCCTCATCCTCGATATATTCGTAACTTCCCGCCGTAATGCTGATGGACTTGGACTTGAGTCTGATCTTGGCCCAATTGTAAAAGGGCCGGTCTTCAGGGGTCTGTTCGAACGACTTTGAACGGATGACCTTGAGCACCGCGTGGATAACCCTCGGTTCGGGCCAGTCCAGAAATAGCTGCAACGCCAGAAAGGAATTGCGCTGGAACGGGTCCACGGTGGCAAAGCGTACCCCACCCCCTCCCAGGTTGATCAGCACCGGCACCAGATCATCCTTCCCCTGCCAGGCCACAGCCTTGAAACTCTCGCCGTACTTCTCGCGACTGAAAGTTACCAAACGGGGATCGGCCCGGCGGGACAGGATCAGTTCCTTCGCCTCTTCAAACCCCGGAGACGGTTCATACAGGAAGGGGATCAGAACATCCTGACGAATATAGTTCCGTTGGATCCTGACTTCGGCTTCCCCGGCAAACCGGGCGAATGCCGTCTGTTCGAACGAGTTTTTACCGATGATGACAGGACATTCACAGTGCAGGTAGCCAACCATGGCTGAAAGGGTCGCCGGAATTTCCATGCCGATCAAATGTGCCGGCAGTTCGTCGAACATAATCGCGAGTTCGCAGGATACCTTGGATATCTGGGCGATAATACAGGTCAATTCCAGGCAGGTTCCGGAAGCCTCCTCAATTTTGAGGGTTGCCAACTCGCCGATACGAAAATATTTCACATACTCGCGTGACTTGAAATCCATTCCGTCTCCTAGCGAACTATCTCCGTCCCGATACCGACATCGGTAAATATCTCCAACAGAACGGCGTGCTCCATACGGCCATCTATAATATGCGCTTTCTTGACTCCCTCATTGAGGGCGTCGGCACAGCAGATCACCTTGGGAATCATGCCGCCCGTGATGGCATCCTCTTCGATCAGGCGGTGCAGATCGGCAACCGATATACTCTCAAGCAGTGTGCCGCTTTTGTCCTTCACGCCATTGATATCGGTCAGCAGGATCAGCTTTTCGGCATTAAGAGCCGCCGCAACCCTTCCGGCAACCAGGTCGGCGTTGATATTGTAGCTCTCGCCTTCAAGCCCGACACCGATCGGCGCGATAACCGGAATATATTTCCCCTGCTCCAGCGTGGCAATCAGATCCGTGTTCACCTTGACCACATCGCCGACATAGCCTATATCGATCAACTCGGTCGTACCGTCATCCCCCCTGACCTCCTGCAGCAGTTTCTTCGCCTGCAGCAGGGTGCCGTCCTTGCCGGAAAGCCCGACCGCCCGGCCGCCATGCTGATTGAGATAACCGACGACCTCCTTGTTAACCTGGCCCGCCAGCACCATTTCGACCACCTGCATCGTCTCGGCATCGGTGACGCGCATGCCGCGCACGAACTCGGAAACAATGCCATAGCGTTTCAGGGTATCATTGATCTGCGGGCCGCCGCCATGAACGATAACGGTATTGATCCCCAGCGACTTGAGCAGAACCACGTCGAGTGCAAACGATTCCTTAAGCTTTTCGTCCGCCATGGCATGACCGCCATACTTTATGACAAAGGTTTTTCCGGAAAAACGCCGAATGTAGGGCAGCGCCTCCATCAGAGTATTCGCTTTTTCGATTAAATGTTTCATCGTTTATCCTTATTAAAGCAAATCTGTGAAAGGTGAAGGGTGAAAGGTGAAACGCGAATTCACCTTCACCCTTCACCCTTCACCCTTCACGGGTTGTAAGTATCTCAACAGTTTATTGCGGGGGCAGGCTTATCGTTACCGTCGTACCCGATCCCAGTTCACTTTCGAGAGTGATGCTTCCCCCATGCTGTCGAATGAAATCCCGTGCGTAAAACAGTCCCAGTCCGAAGCCCGGTATCTGACCGGTATGGTTCGGATCGATCTGATAAAATTTTTCAAACACCTTCGGAATCTCGGCCTCCGGAATCCCGATTCCCGAGTCTGAGACAACGACGAAGGGTGTATCATCCCGGCTTTCAATCTTTACGGAGACCCGTCCGGGTTTCCCGGAAAACTTGAAGGCGTTGTCGATCACCTGCTGCAGCGCAAAGCGGATTTTTGAAGCATCAAGCGGTACCTGCGGCAGGTCGCCCGGGATAAATTCAACTGTAACATCGGGATTGCAATTCATCTTCCGGCAATTGAGCAGTGTTTCTGCAACGATTTCATTCAAATCACAGGGACTTTTTTCGATATTCGGACCTTTGACCATAAGCTGGCTGAATACCAGCAAATCCTCGACCAGCTTACCAAGATATAACGCCTCCTCGTTGGCCAGGGATAAATTCTGATGAAAAATGGGATCGTCAGGGTCAAACACCCCCATCCGGAGATTTTGCAGAAAAAGGGAAATACCGGTGATCGGGGTGCGCAGCTTATGCGAAACAAGATTCAAAAATGCGTTTTTGATCTCGTCCGAGCGCTTGATGTTGGCCAACTCCTCTTTAAGCGCCTTTCTTCCCAAAGCCTTTTCGATAGAGGTTTTCAGCTGGAGAAAATTTATAGGTTTGTTGATAAAATCATCGGCATCTTCTTTAAGTGCGTTCAGAATGATCTCTTTATCCACAAATCCGGTCATGAGGAGCACGGTCGCATTCGGATCATGAGCTTTGACCTTTTTAAGCAGGTCGATACCCGATCCTCCCGGCATTTTGATATCGGAAAGAATAAGATCAATATGTTCCTTTTCGTAGAGCCGGAGAGCCTCCGCACAGGTTCCTGCCTGCAGTACCCGATATTTTGGGAGCGCCTGCACACACAAATCACGGATAATATTATCGTCATCGACTACCAGAATAGTTGACTTTAACGAATTTGACAGATGCTCTCCGTCATGGGTGAGTGAGGCCGACATGCTGAACTCCCTGGTGTTTTCCGTTTCTAACTTGCTAACCCGGTGAATCAGGATAAGCGCGTTCACGAAGTTATTTTCCGCCAGAAAAACGCAGAAAATAACTTCTAACTTACTAGCCCGGTAAATCAGGATAAGCGCGTTCACGAAATTATTTCCTGCAAAATACCGCAGAAAATAATTTCTAACTTGCTAAAATCCTGGAGACCGTTGCCAGCGCTTCGTCAAGCTTATCCGGCAGGCTTCCACCCGCCTGAGCCAGCTCCGGTTTGCCACCGCCACTGCCGCCGACAAGAGGTGCAATCTGTTTGATTATGTCACCGGCCCTGATCGACCCGCTCAACCCTTTGGTAACTGCCACCAACAGATTTGCCTTGCCGCCGATGGCTGCGCCAAGGGCAATCACACCCTCACCGATGCTATCTTTCAACGTGTCCGACAGATCACGCAACGCCTTTATATCCTCAACCTGCACCTTTACGGCCAGCAGCTTGACGCCCTGCACCACGGTCACCTGCGACAGCAAATCTCCGGAAGCAACGACGTTCAGTTTTGCCTGCATCGTTTCTATTTCACGCTGCAACTCTCTCTGACGGGCCAGCAGTTTTTCGAGCCGGTCGAGTGAATTGCCCGCTTCCGACTTGAGCAACGCAGCGATACCCCGCTGTTCGTCCTCCATCTGCCGGACAAAGTCGAGCGCTCCGAAACCGGTCAGAGCTTCAATACGACGCACCCCGGCAGCGATTCCCGCTTCGGAAACGATCTTGAACAGACCGATATCACCTGCTGCCCCCACGTGAGTCCCGCCGCACAATTCCATGCTGATGTCCCCGACTCTCACGACCCGAACCGAATCGCCGTACTTCTCGTCGAAGAGCGCCGTGGCACCCGCCTCGATAGCTTCGGCAACATTCATCTCGCGGGTTACTACCGGATCATTTGCCATGATGAAGCCGTTCACCATCGACTCGATACGCCGCAGTTCTTCGTCGGTCACTGCGGAAAAATGGGTAAAGTCAAAACGCAGCCTATCGTGTGACACCAGTGAGCCTGCCTGTTTGACATGCTCGCCAAGCACCACGCGCAGCGCGCTCTGCAGCAGATGTGTCGCGGTATGATTGCGGCGGGTGGCATCCCGTTCCGTTCGTGCAACCTTCAGATCCGCCGCGTCGCCGATTTTCAGGGTCCCTTCCGTAACTACCGCGTGGTGGACAATCAGATCGGTGAAAGGCCGGCTGGCAGTTGCGACATCAAGATGGGCGTTACCGGTCGAAAGCGTCCCGCTGTCACCCTTCTGCCCGCCCGAGTCGCCATAGAACGGAGTCCGTTCCGTGATGACCGCGACCGAATCTCCGGCGGTGGCCGACTCAACCGGGACCCCGTTCCTGATAATTGCCAGCACCGGGGCATAGATCGACATTTCGTCATAGCCTACGAACTGGCTGCGCACTCCGCTGTTGTGCAGCTCCTTATAGACCTGGGCTATCCCCTCTTCACCGGAACCTTTCCAATGTTCCCGCGCCTGGGCCCGCTGCCGCTCCATGCAGAGTTCGAAACCGGTTTCATCGATCGTAAAGCCTTCACTCTCGACGATATCTGCGGTCAGATCGGTCGGGAAGCCATAGGTATCATACAGTTTGAACAGGACATCACCCGGAATGACATTCTTTCCGGCGCCACGGAGGGCTGCAACCTCATCATTGAGAATTGCGAGGCCACGGTCCAGGGTTTCGGCAAAACGCTGCTCTTCTGCGAAAACGACCTTTTTTATATACTCTTCGCGTTCCTGCAGTTCCGGATAGGCATCGCCCATAACCTCCCGCACCGCGTCAACCATGTGATACAGCATCGGTTCGGCACAGCCGAGCATCTTGGCATGGCGGGCCGCCCGGCGCATGATTCGGCGCAATACATAGCCACGTCCGTCATTTGAGGGGAGCGCGCCGTCACAGATCAGGAACGTCACCGCCCGGGCATGATCGGCAATGACCCGCATCGAGACATTGTCCTTCTCATCGGCGCCGTAACGTTTGCCTGACAGGCGCTCGATATGGCGGATAATCCCCTGCAGGATGTCGATGTCGTAGTTGGAACTGACTCCCTGCATGACCGCCGTAATGCGTTCCAGCCCCATGCCGGTATCTACCGACGGTTTCGGCAGCGGTGTCAGGGTGCCGTCACTTGACCGGTTGAACTGCATGAAGACGTTGTTCCAGATCTCCATGTAACGGTCGCAATCACAGCCGACCGTACATTCGGGACGGCCACAACCGACCGCGGCCCCCTGATCGTAGAAGATTTCGGTGCAGGGACCGCAGGGACCGGTGTCCCCCATCGACCAGAAGTTGTCCTTCTCGCCGAAGCGGAAAATACGCTCGCGCGGGACCCCTTCCTGGATGTGCCAGATATCGGCCGCCTCGTCATCATCGGTATAGACCGTAACATACAGGCGGCTTTTGTCCAGCTTGAGCTCCTTGGTCAGAAACTCCCAGGCGTAAGAGATCGCCTCCTTTTTGAAATAATCACCAAAGGAAAAATTCCCCAGCATTTCAAAGAACGTGTGGTGCCGAGCCGTCCGGCCTACGTTTTCCAGATCATTATGCTTGCCGCCCGCCCGAACGCATTTCTGGGAACTGGCCGCCCGGTAATAGCCACGATCCTCCAGCCCCAGAAAACAGTCCTTGAACTGATTCATGCCGGCATTGGCAAACATCAGGGTCGGATCGTTCTTGGGAATGATCCCCGAACTGGGAACGATCGTGTGAGCCCGGTCGGCAAAATACTGAAGAAAGCGTGCCCGAATTTCTGTACCTGTCATGAATGTCCTCGTTAGTTCAATTCAATCTTGCGATTTGATTCGTTAAAATCTATTTTCAGCTTCATGATTACTCAAGATTTTTAAGTTCAGAATCCAAGTAATCATGAGGTAATCATGAGGCAAAAAACGTTCTTTGTTAGTCCCGGCTTGTTCGGCTTGGTTTTATTCCTCTGCCCGCAGAGCCCTCATTATCGCGGAAATCCCGAAGCCGCGCCGCTGCAGGAAACCGACCACCCGCCGCTTGTCGCGATCGTTCGCTTCGGAAAAGGAAAAACCTGGGTAGCGCCGCCCCGCCGCCGACCTGACCTCGGAAACTTCATCGCTCTCCGCAAGAAGCGTGGCCAGGGTTTCGGCAACTACATCCGGGGTAAATCCCCTGCGGCGCATCTCCAAACGAAGGCGAACCCCGTAATAACGGCCAGAGGAAAGCGCCCCCGCCGCAAACCGTTCGGCATACCGCCGGTCATCCAGCCACCCCTCACGCTGCAGGCGCTGGATCACCGCTTCGAGATCATCTTCGGCAACGTCCCGCGTCGCCAGTTTTCGCCTGATTCCGGCGACGGAATAATCCCTCCCCGTCAGCAGCCGCAATGCATACTGGTAGACCTGGCCGGACGATAACGGCTCAATATTTCTCGATTTCAAGCTTTTCCGGCTCCTCGGCTGTTTCATCGGGCTTGCCTTCAAACCCTTCCCAGGAAGCATCCGAGGTTGAAGAAATACCGGAAATCTTGAGGGCAAAGTCGTCAGGATTCGAACTCTGGCGAAGCGCTTCTTCATAGGTAATCAGCTTGCTTGAATAGAGCTTCATCAGCGACTGATCAAAGGTCTGCATGCCATATGTGACAAAACCCTGGGAAATGGCGTCATTCAACTGCTTGGTCTTGTCGCCGTCATCGATACATTCCCTGACGCGGGCGGAAGCCAGCATGATCTCAACCGCGGGTACGCGCCCCTTGCCGTCCGACTTGGGCACCAGCCTCTGGGAAATAACCCCCTTGATGATGCTTGCCAGCTGAATACGTACCTGACGCTGATGATAGGGTGGAAACACGCCGATGATGCGGTTGATGGTTTCCGCCGCGTCCATCGTATGCAGTGTAGACATGACCAGGTGACCGGTCTCGGCAGCGGTCATCGCCGTTTCAATCGTTTCATAATCGCGCATCTCTCCAACCAGAATGACATCAGGATCCTGGCGCAGAGCCCCTTTCAGGGCGGCAGAAAAAGTCGGCGTGTCGGTGCCGACCTCACGCTGACTGATGATACTCTTGTTGTCGCGATGCAGAAATTCGACCGGGTCCTCAATAGTGATGATGTTGCAGGTGCGCTGACTGTTAATGTAGTCAATCATAGCCGCAAGAGTGCTCGATTTACCTGAACCGGTTGTCCCGGTCACCAGGACAAGACCCCGCTCTTCCTTGCAGATTTTCTGCATGACAGGCGGAAGATTCAGCCCTTCCAGAGTCGGGATAATAATTGCGATCGAGCGGAATACCATCGCCACGGTACCGCGCTGGCGATAGACACTTACCCTGAAGCGCCCGAGACCGGGCACGGCATAGGCCAGATCGACTTCATAATTCTCCTCGAATATGCGCCGCTGACGATCATTCATCATCGACTCGGCAGTTGAGGAAACAAAGTCGGGCGTCAGGCGCGGGGCATTGGGAATCGGGTGCAAGCGGCCATCAATCCTGACAATGGGGGGGAGGCCGGTTTTGATGTGAATATCAGAACCCTTGGCTTTAAACGCAATGGCGAGTATCTCGTTCAACTCCATCAGCTTACCTCCGCTGCTACGCAGCCTTGTCTGCTTTGCCTGCCTTGTCGGGGGCCGGCGCCGGCTTGAGCAGATCCATCAGTTTGCCTTCAATCTCGGCCAGCACGTCAGGGTGTTCGGTCAACCAGGTGCGTGAGTTCTCGCGCCCCTGACCGATCCGCTCCTTGCCATAGGAGTACCATGCGCCGCTCTTTTCGATGATGTTTTTGTCAACCGCCAGATCAAGTACGTCGCCGGTGCGCGAGATACCCTCACCGTAGAGAATATCGAACTCAACCTCTTTGAACGGGGGGGCAACCTTGTTTTTGACAACCTTGACGCGGGTACGGGAACCGATGATCTGATCGCCCTGCTTCAAGGTGGCGATCTTACGGATATCCATACGCACCGATGCGTAAAATTTAAGAGCGTTACCGCCGGTAGTCGTCTCGGGGTTGCCGAACATGACGCCGATTTTCATGCGGATCTGGTTGATGAAAATTACACAGCAGTTCGACTTGCTGATGATGCCGGTCAACTTGCGCAGCGCCTGGGACATCAGGCGCGCCTGCAGCCCCATGTGAGAATCGCCCATATCGCCCTCAATCTCGGCCTTGGGCACCAGTGCGGCCACCGAGTCAACGACCAGTACATCAATAGCGCCGCTTCTCACCAGGGTTTCGGCAATTTCCAGCGCCTGTTCTCCGGTGTCCGGCTGCGATACCAGCAGGTCATCGGTTTTGACACTCAGTTTGCGGGCGTAGCCGATATCCAGCGCGTGCTCGGCATCGACAAAAGCGGCAATACCACCCGTTTTCTGCGCCTCTGCGATAATGTGCAGCGCCAGCGTGGTCTTTCCCGATGACTCGGGACCGTATATCTCGATCACCCTGCCGCGAGGAACACCGCCGACACCCAGAGCCATGTCGAGAGAAATGGAACCGGTCGAAATTGCTTCGACCCCGGGCAGCGCCTCGTCATTGCCGAGCCTCATGATTGCGCCCTTGCCGAACTGTTTTTCGATCTGGCTCAGGGCCAGTTCAATCGCCTTGTTTTTCTCGAGCGCGTTGCTTTTATCAGCCATAAGAAGGTATCTCCTGAATTGGATAGGGTATGTAAAGTAAAGGGGTAGAAAAATAGCATATCCGGCCGATGTATCGCAAGGATTTATCTGACCATGCAGCCATTGCGGGCATATGATCCCCGGGTAATGACGGATCCGGTGGGCAAATTTATGTTTGGGAACTTCATATTTTCATGTTATAAGGCGATTACGCTGTAACTTCGGGTAGATATGAAAATTCCAATATTAATCATCCCGAGCGTTGGAACATGCAAACCGGCTGCACATTTCACCCATAAGAGGTACGATTATGAGCTTCCTGTTAGATCTATATCTGAGCCTGAAGATTCGTACGCGCATTATTCTTCTCAGTCTTTGCTACAGTCTGTGCATCATCTTTGCGGTCGTTGCGGGGCGTATGCTGTCTCAGACCGTTTCCATTCTGTCTACCGCCACGTTCGTGCTGCTTGGAGCCATCTTCAGCGGCCTGCTCTTCTGGTCCGTAAACGATGCCCTGAACAGGATCATCGGCTTTCTCACCCACTTGACCGAAGGCGACCTGACCCGGCCGATTGCCGCCAAGCGCAACAATGAAATCAGCGCCATAATCCGCTCCATCAACTCCCTTCAGTTAACCATGCGTGAAATCATCGGACAGATCTCCCAGACGTCGCAGCGGATGGCCCAGGCATCGGGTCACCTCTACACCAATGCCACCCGGATAGCCACCGGAACCGAAGAGGTCGCGCACCAGACCAACTCGGTTGCCGCAGCCAGCGAGCAAATGGCCGCGACCTCAAACGACATCGCCCGTAACTGCCTGGGCGCCGCCGAAACCTCGAATCGTGCCAGCGAAACCGCACGCTCTGGAGCAGCTATTGTAAAGCAGGCAACCACCGGCATGGAACGCATCGCCGTCAGGGTAAAGGAAACCGCAAAGACCGTCGAGGAGTTGGGCACCCGCTCGGACCAGATCGGCCAGATCATCGGCACCATCGAGGACATTGCGGACCAGACCAACCTGCTGGCTCTCAATGCCGCTATCGAGGCGGCCCGGGCCGGTGAGCAGGGTCGCGGCTTCGCCGTGGTCGCCGACGAAGTGCGGGCCCTTGCCGAACGCACCACCCGCGCCACCCGCGAGATAAGCGATATGATCAAGGCCATTCAGAGCGAGACAAAGGGAGCGGTTGCCGCTATCGAAGTGGGGGTGTCGGAAGTCGAGAAGGGAACCGAATATTCCATCAGTTCCGGACAGGCGCTGGAGCAGATACTTTCCCAGATAAACGACGTCACCATGCAGGTCAACCAGATTGCAACCGCGGCCGAGGAGCAGACGGCAACCACCGGAGAGATCACCACCAACATCCAGCAGATAACCAACGTGGTGCATCAGACAGCCGGCGAAGCGTCGCAATCAGTCTCCGCATCTTCGGACCTGTCCAAGGTGGCCGAGGAGTTGCAACGGTTGGTAGGAAAGTTCAGACTCTAATGCTGAATCCGTGACGCCTCCGTGCCTCCACTTGCCCGGAACGCCTATAGCTTCAGGGTTTCATGATTAATTAACCGGGAAGCGGAGGACATCTGATAACGCAGGCATGTTCCGGCACAAGCGACGGGCCGCTCCGGCATTCCGCGCATTCCGGCACTCCGCCGTCACGGATTCAGGTCTAATGACTTGGTGAATTAAATCACTTCTGGCACGTCCCGCAGAACACCGTGCTCCGGTTGCCGAGCCTGATCTCGTCAAGGGGGGCTCCGCAGCCGGGACACGCCTCTCCTCCCCTTCCGTAGACCCTTAGTGCCTGCGGATAATAGCCGACCGTCTCCTCCGCCACCCTGAAGGTGCTCCCGGTCCCGATCGACTCCTCCAACACCTCGCGGATGTCCGCAGCCAGCTCATCACACTCCTCAGAGGCCAAGGTCCCGGCGGCACGATCCGGGCGGATGCGGGCACGGAACAACGCCTCGTTGGCGTAGATGTTCCCCACCCCGGCCACCACCGCGCTGTTCATTATCAGCTGTTTGACCGCGACCCTCCTGTTCCTGGTGGCGGCGAAGAGGTAGCTGCCGTCGAAGGCCCCGGTCAACGGTTCCGGACCGATTCCCGCCAGGAGCGGGTGTTGCAGGGGATCACCGGTAAGCCAGGCAACGATGCCGAACTTGCGCGGATCGTGGAAACGGAGCAATTTGCCATCGTCAAAAATGAAATCGATATGATCATGTTTCCCCGGTGGAGATGTTTCTTCGAGCAGCTGCAGGAAGCCGCTCATTCCCAGGTGCACGAGCAGCCGGCCGCTGCCGCAGTCGAACAGCAGGTACTTCCCCCGCCGCTCGATGCCCCGCACCCTGAGGCCAGGCAGAATTTCCGCGAGTTCGGCCGGCACCGGAAGCCGGAGCTTCGCAACGCGCAGCACCACCCCTGTGAAGCTCTTCCCCACCAGCTCCCGCTCCAGACGACGGCGGGTTACCTCAACCTCCGGGAGTTCAGGCACATTTTCCTCCAATAGCTGCTTTATCTCTGTTCAAAATCAACTCTCCCCTATTTTTTACCGATCTATTCAAAAATCCAGCAGACTCCTCGGTTCATTCACCGTTCTTACCGGCACGCATCGTACATCCTTTTTGGATAAATTTAATTTACAGGCTATCAAAGTATGCGTATATTTTCGAGCAAATTACATTCAACCTTCTACAGTTGCTCCTCTCTGAATCATCAAATAACAGGTATGTCGTCAAGGCGACAGACTTATGCTGAAAGATATGAAGGCACATTGCCACCTTAAACCGGGACAAAAAGGGACCAAGCGGCTCGTTGAACAATACGGTGAATCGCTTCTTTGTGTGCGCTACCGGTATGACGAACAACGCGGGGTGCGGATAAAGACAGTTGAACTCGTGGTTGATGAAAAATCATGGCAACCACCATTTCGCTTCAAAGATGATGGCATTGTTCCTATTGCTGTAGGTTACAACGAAACAGATTTGCGCGAAAAGCTACGTAAGGCCCGCGCAAAATGGGATCCTCAAGTTAAAATGTGGCAAGCTAGATATCGCTTTATTCGCAACACGGTGTTGGAATCACGTATTCCAGAAGAATTCATGAAACGTGGAAAGCACTCGTAAGTTTCCTATATAAGAAACACTTGAAATTTCTTATATAGGAAATAAATTTCTTATATAAGAAACAAGTTTACTATATAGGGAAACCGTAGAATAAATGAGTTATACAAATCAAAAAATACGAAGAATCAGAGGGATAATGTCACAGACGAAAATTGCCAAAAAACCTCCAATCGTGAAACCAAGTAAAAGAGAGTTTGCATGATAACCTTTGACCCAGCCGTTACCTTCGGGGCAGGAGCTATTGTTGGTGCGCTTTCCATGAGAGTTATCGACAACATCCTTGCAAGACAGAGAACCACTGAAGACCGAAACATCAGATATCATAATGAAGCGGCGGACCAGTTGAATATCATTCTCAGAAAAGAAAGAGACTTCCCGACACCCGAAAGTAAAATTGACTTTGAGCCTTTCAGAAGAGTTCTCAAAAGCATCAGCAAGCGGAAATTGCGCTGCTTCGACAAAGCAGTTGAAGAGTATGAAAAAGCAAAAGAAGAACAAAAGCATAACATTAATTCCATCCTTGATTTTTGTTCCCCTGGTGAGGAAGGACGCTTTAATAAACCATCCTATTTGTACCACGATTCATCCTCCATTAAGACTGCACTCGACAAACTTCTGGAGTTCACTGAGAGAGCGTAAATGTATAACCAGACAGAAGCAGCGGCCAAAAACCGCCGCTGTTCTGCCAACCCGTTAGGCGGAAAACTTCAGAAGGAGTCAAAGATGGCAGAAATAGGCAGAAATGACCCGTGCCATTGCGGCAGCGGGATCAAACACAAGAAGTGCTGCCTCGAAAAAAAGAATGTACCTAAGCAATTCGCACCGCCGTGGAGGACGTACGAAGAGGAATGGGTTCTTAAAGAGGTTTTAAAAGAATCTGCTTCTTTCGCTGCATATTTCCGGTCCCAGCGCCAAAAGGTAAAGCACCAGATAAAATGGTCGCATGATCCATCAATGCCTAAAGGCACGCCATTTGCCTGCGTAAGAATTGGAAGTGGCCCGAAATATATTTGTCTTCGGTCAGTCCCACCATCTCCGTCAGATGCAGTCAAAATAGCACACGAAATTGAGCATTTGGTCCTTGATGAAGAAGGCTTCCCAAACATCTCTACTGCATCTACACATAGAGAGGTTGGATCAGCATTAGCAGCAATGCTGCAAGACCTAATAATTGACACAAGGCTTATAACATTCGGATTCGATGCTAAGCAGAAATATCTGGACGAGCTAGATGACACCATGAATCAATTAAAACCAATAAATAATCCACCCACTTCAAGACTTGGTAAGATCCTGTGGACTTTTAACTTTGCCTCTAAAATTTTAGACTGTGGACTTTTTATTGCGGAAACAGATGAGTATCGCAACTTCCTGAGTTGGTTCAAAACCCGTTTCCCAGAGATCGCGTTGAGCGGTCAGGAGCTTTGCTATATTGTTAATGAAGTCGGTTATGACACGCCAGAGAAGATGCAGGCATCTTTCAACCAGATAATCAAGAAATGTAGAGTGGGTGACATTCTTCAGGTAAAGGCGTAGCACTAAAATAGAATTCCTTACGCCAACCAAACGTGGCAGACGGTCTCCGCTTCGCTCCGCCGCTACACTCTCAGACGTTATCCCAAGAAAAAACGAAGTAAAACTAAAAATAAAATTCCTAAAGAAAACCCAAGCGAAATGCAGGCGCAGTCATTTCCGTCAGGGAGTCGAAAGTGCAAACAAAATTTGTGATTCTTGCTAGTATTTTCGGAGTGATTACCGGCTTGTGTTTCTCCACAAATCAAAACATCCTCCTTTCCGTAGGAACTGCTCTAATAGCCTCTACTTTTGGCCTTGTCGCCTACTTTTCAAAAGACAAAAAAGACAAACAAATCGAAGAAATGCATTCTGAAATAACCAGCAACAATTCAAGTAAACCGACAGAAACTTCAACTTCAATTATAGAATCATACATGCAAACAGCACGTCAGATTGAAATTGATGCTTACAATAGTGATGTTGTTGCTTTGAACCGTAATCTGGCCTCTCGTGGGCTGTACAGTTCCGGTATGGCAATTATGCAAATAAAAGAACTCAAACTGACGCATATAAAAAAATTTGTTACTGATTGCGTTGAGTATGCCGAAAGTACAAGAAATACCTACTTATTAGACAAACCAAAAATTAAGTTACTTTTACAAAAGTATCAAGCCGTTGATATATCGGACACTGCCTCAATTATTGACAGTCAATTCACAGCGAGAGGCCTACTTGTGAAGCAAGATATGATGCCTTCTGTTGTTTCTGACATTGATAACGCTTACAGCATCGCCCTACTACGCATAGATACTATGTAAAGGGCTAACTTACGCCACGACCAGACGGCGGAAAAAAGCCCCCGCCGCCAGGTCAGGCCTACACCGTTGGGCTTGAGTAGAACACGAAATAGTTGAATATTCATTGACCGCTTAAGAGGAGATAACAGCAGAGTGGCCATTAGTAAGAAGAGGACGCCCATGACTTTCTTTATTCAAGCGGGAGTTAATAGTTAATGACTACGGTCAGCAAGCAGATCCAGAACGTTGACGAGGCGATCTGTCGGAATATCGAATCGCTCGCTGACCAGCGGGCATTGCTCTCGCAGAACGTCCTCTCACAGCTCCGGAACCTAGTCGAAGGAGTTGCGGTCCGCCTCTACACGGGCTCACCCGATGCCGAATTTAACTACGCCGAGGTAGAACCTGATAGGGCTATGGGGTCAGGCTTCCAAGATGTCAAGTTGCTAAAACATTTTCTTGACTTAACAACTTGGAAGCCTGACCCCACAAATTTTTCCTCTTGCAGATTTACCTACCTCGGCGGTGAGAAAAAATGAAAATATTATCAGTTTTGCTGGCCATGTTGATGTGTACCGTCACCAACCCTGCATGTGGGAATTCCGGCAAGCCGATGCCGCCTGCCCCGGCGTCCGAAAGCATTGGGGGCTATCTGCCGGTCGAAGCCATTCCCGACGGCATGGCCCTGCTTCCCCCGCCTCCGGCCCCGGGTTCGCCGTCTTTGGCAACGGACGACGCGGCCAGCCGGGAGAATCTTGCTCTGCGCGAAACTCCGCGCTGGAAGCTGGCGCAAAGAGATGCTGTCCGGAGCTTTCCGGAGGCCGCCGAAGCGTTCACCTGCGCCGTGAATGCCCCGATCA
>DATNCC010000304.1:0-16961 GCA_035571735.1 Dongiaceae bacterium
CGCGATTTCCCGGCCGCCAGGAGGATTGCCGCCACACCTCCGGTCATCTCCCTCTCCTCAAGGCGATCAACTGGCCGACGATGCTGACCGCGATTTCCTCCGGGGTCTGGGCACAGATATCAAGCCCCACCGGTGTAATCACCCGCTCCCGCTGCGCGGCATCGTACCCCTCGTCTTCCAGTGTCCTGAGCAGCGTCGCCCGTTTGCCCCTGCTCCCGAGCAGGCCGATGAATCCGGCCTCGGTGGCCAGGCAACCCCGTACCGCGGCAAAGTCGTGCAGATGTCCCGGTGTAGCGATCACGACAAAGCTCCCGCGGTCGAGTTTCAGGCGGCCGAACGCGTCCGCGATCGGCGAGCAGATAATGGTATCGGCAGTGGGAAGCAGGGCCGCAACGGCGCAATCGGGGCGTTCGTCAACCGTAACCACCCGGAAGCCGCAGCCGTGGGCCAGCGCGGTTACCGCCCGTCCCACATGGCCGGCGCCGAACATGACCAGCAGCGGCCGGCGCCCCTGGGGTTCCACAAAAACGGACATGCTGCCGCCGCAGGCATAGCCGTACTCTTCCGTCAGCACAAATTCCAGTGTACACACCTCATTGTCGGCCAGAGCCACCCGTGCGGCCTCGATGGTCTCCTGCTCGACACGGCCTCCGCCAACCGTGCCCAGGCTGCTGCCGTCGCCCCGCACCAGCATCTTGGCCCCCGCCTTGCGCGGCGACGAACCGTCATGGGCGACCACGGTGGCAAGGGCAAACGGCTCGCCCAGCCGGGTCAGACGCACTATCTCTTCATACAGTTCAAGTTCTATCAATTAATTACCCCCTCTTCACGGCAGACTTGATTTTTTCCGCTGTCATCGGCAGCGAGCGCAGCCGTGCGCCCGTTGCCGCGAACAGCGCGTTGGCCACGGCCGGGGCGGTGGGAGGCACACCCGGCTCCCCCACGCCGCCCGGCGGCTCGCTGCTTTTGATGATATGGACCTCGACCTTCGGCATGGCCTGCATCCGCACCAGCGGATAACCGTCAAAATTTCCCTGCTCCACCCGCCCGTCCTTGAGGGTGATCGCCCCATACAGAGCCGCCGTCAGACCGAAAGTGATGGCTGATTCCATCTGGGCCTTGATCGTGTCCGGATTGACGATGCGGCCGCAGTCGATGGCGCAGACGATCCGGTGAACCTTGATGTTTCCCCTGTTGTCCAGCGACACTTCCGCCACCTGGGCAATGAAGCTGCCGAACGATTCGTGCACGGCAATACCCCGGCCGTGACCGGCGGGGAGCGGCTTGCCCCAGTCCCCCTTCTTTGCGGCGGTCTCCAGCACCTTACTGGTCCGGGGATGCCCGGCAAGGAGTTTACGGCGGTACTGATAGGGGTCCTTGCCGGCGGCATGGGCCAGTTCGTCCAGAAAGCTCTCCATCACGAAGGCGGTGTGAGAGTGCCCCACCGAGCGCCACCAGAGGACCGGCACCGGGTTTTTCGGGCTGTGCAGTTCCACCTGCAGGTTCGGAATGGCATAGGGGGTATTGGCGGCGCCTTCCACAGAAGTATCGTCGATGCCGTCCTTGATCATGGCCTGCTCGAAAAGGGTTCCGGCGATGATCGACTGCCCCACGATGCGGTGATGCCATGCGAGCGGCATCCCCTTGGCGTCCAGGCAGGCCATCACCCGGTCGTACCACATCGGGCGGTAATAGCCGGCCCGCATGTCATCCTCGCGGCTGCGGATCACCTTGACCGGTTGCTTCATCACCCTGGCCGCCTTGGCTACCTGGGCCGCTTCGCTGACGAAATCGGAACCGGTACAGGCCCGCCGGCCGAAGCCGCCCCCCAGGAAGGTGGTTTCGATCGTGACCTGCTCGGGGTTCAGCCCGACAATACGGGCCGCGGCACCACGGTCCACGGTCTGGAACTGGGTGCCGGTACGGATCCGGCAGCTCTCCTTTTTCAGGTCAACGAAGCAGTTGAGCGGCTCCATCGGGGCATGGGCCAGATAGGGCACCTCGTACTCGACCTCGAAGCGTTTACGAGCCTTGGCCAGCACCGTCGGCGCATCCCCGTCCTTGCGGGCCACCAGTCCGGGAGTTGCGGACAGGCGGGCATACTCCTCGCGCATGGCCGGTGTCGAAACCTTTGCCCCCTCCCCTTCATCCCAGACGATCTCCAACAGTTTGCGCCCCTGCACGGCCGGCCAGTAGCCGTCGGCAATCACCGCCACCCCCGCTTCCACAACTACCACCTGTTTCACTCCGGGAACGGCCAGCGCCCTGGTGGCATCGAAGCTGCTGACCTTGCCGCCGAAGACCGGCGGACGGGCGATAACGGCGGTCAGCATGCCGGGTGCGGTGACATCGATGCCGAAGACGGCTTTCCCGTTGATCTTGGCCGGGCTGTCCAGGCGATGAAGCGACTTGCCGAGCAGTTTTTTCGCACCGCTCTTCAGCTTCGGTTCCTTGGGCACCGGCAGTTTTGAGGCGTTGGCGGCAAGTTTGCCGAAGCTTGACTGCTTGCCGCCTGGACCAAGCACGACCCCGTTTTCGGCCCGGCAGGCGGACGGGTCGACCTGCCACTGCTGCGCCGCCGCGGCAATCAGCATCTCCCGGGCAGCAGCCCCGGCCAGTGAAAGCCGGTCCCACTCGGAACGGACGCTGGTGCTGCCGCCGGTAACCATGATCGGACCGAACTGGGCATGATTATACTCGGGAGCCACCGGTGACGCCTGGAAGGTGACCCGTTTCCAGTCGCAGCAGAGCTCCTCGGCCAGCAGCATCGGGAGCGAGGTGTAAACCCCCTGCCCCATCTCGGATTTATTGACGATAATCGTCACGGAGTCATCGGTTCCGATGCGCAGATAGGCATTGGGGGCAAAAACGGCATCAACGGCCGCAGCCGCATCGCGAACATAGAAAGGAAGATGGCAGGCCAGCAGCAGCCCGCCGCCGGCAAGGACACTGCTCTTCACGAACTGTCTCCGGCTCATTGTTGGTCCCTCGCTCATGATTATTTTCCTCCCTTCGCCGCGGGTTTTCCGCCGGCGGCATGAATCGCCCGGCGGATGCGGCCATAAGTGCCGCAACGGCACAGGTTGCCGCTCATGGCGCTGTCGATATCGGCATCGGTCGGCTGCGGCTTTTTCTCCAGCAAAGCCACGGCGGACATGATCTGTCCCGGCTGGCAGTAGCCGCACTGCGACACCTCCTGGGCCAGCCAGGCCTTTTTGACCGGGTGGTTCTCCGGAACCCCTTCGATGGTGACCACCTTTTTCCCCTGTACGTCCCCGACCGGAGTGATACACGAGCGCTGGGGATGGCCGTCAATATGGACCGTGCAGGCGCCGCACAACCCCTCGCCACAACCGAACTTGGAGCCGGTAAGCTCCAGTTTCTCCCGCAGCACCCACAACAGCGGCGTGTCAGGACTGACATCCACCCGCCGCTCCTTGCCGTTGACATTGAAAACGATCATCATCTGCCTCCCATTGCGTAGGATTCGAACTCAATTCGACATTCAAAAGTATAGCGGGATTTTTCGGTTTGTGAAGGGGGGGATCGCATGAAATAAATGAGATCAGCATTGATTTTGCTGATGATGTTGTTACAATTTCAGGGGAAAAAGAGTCGGAAGACACGAAAAATCACTATGGAATAAGCGGTTACAGGTATGATTCATGAGTCAAAAATGCGTGCAATGGTGCTGGAGCGGCCCGGAATAGAGCCAAAGAGCCTTTTTATGGACTCTGATCTCTATATCAAAGGTTTGTGAATGCAGCCTGACGGAGTAACGATTTTTGAACGGAGGAAAGCAATGAATAAAAGGATTGCTATTGTACTTGCACTGCTTGCATCCAATTCATTTGCGTCAGATGTTCTCAAATTCAAACTTGGTGTGGAATTTGATCACAAGGGACATCAAACCGCAAGAGTCGGAGCTTGTACCGTATGCCATGAAGGACAAACCGGCAAAATTAAAGAGTTTGGAAAAGATTGGGCCCATAAGAATTGCATCAGTTGCCACACCCTGCACAAAAAAGGTATTCCCTGTGGAGGATGCCATAAAACGATGGATGTTGACATGCTGGCCCATTAGCTGTCGCCCTCGGGATGAATGTATACAATTAAGTCCAGGATTTTTTGAGTAAGGACATGGGTGCTACAGTCAGGTTCCGGAGTGTGACGCGTATCTCTTTCCGACCCGAACGTTAAGAACCGTCTCGAATGTCTCAGTGCCGACATTCAGGTACAGGGTACCATCCGAAATTGTGACCGACCAGGTTATGGACCGGTCCAGCCTGGATACCAGGCAATTGATGAAGGCCTGGTCGAAACTGATTACCGTCAGGTTTGAAACAGTTACGAGTTTCGGGAGGTGCTGCTCCCAGGTGAACATGGTTCTTCCGGAGGCGACCAGAGCGACACGTTCCGCATGGCGGCCGGCCTTGAGGATACGCTCCGGTTCAGGCAGTCCGGCCTCAACCCAGAGCAGCACCCGGCCGTCCGGTCCTTTCACCCAGAGATCAGGTTCATCTCCGGCGGCGACACCCTTGGCGAACGCAAGTTCGGGCTCGAAGAAGAGTGCAAACGCCAGCAGTCTGGCCACGAGGCGCTCTTCGGTTTCCGAGGGATGACGGGCAACCGTCACCTGCAGAGATTCGTACACGCCCCGGTCGACATCGGAGAGTTGGATTGTGACCCGGTATATTGTTGATGGTAGCGCCATGCGGTCGTTTATACCCTGTTTTTTGCTTCAAAGCTACCATGTATGGAATCATCCAGGGCTTACGGCACGATATTCACTTCGGTGCCGACCTTGATCGTGCGGGCCAGCGCCAGGCCGTCCGGGTTGTCCATGACGAAGCAGCCGCCCGTCACCCGCCGTCCGACACGCTTCGGGTTGTTGTTGCCGTGGATCCGGTAAATGGCCCCCTTGTATGTCCGGTGCGACAGCGCGATCTTGAACGGCCCCATATAGTTCAGCGCATCTCCGGGGGGTACCGCCTTCGGGAGCTCGATCCCCCGCTCCCGGAACACCTGCCGGGAGTATGGCGTGGGATACCACCAGGGGTTGAAGTAGATGCCGGTCACCCGGCCGAGTCCCAGCGGATAGGTCTTGAGACCGGTGACTTTGCTCCCTACCGCGTATTCCGCAATCTGCACCTTCTCCGCATCTCCCCGCTTCTCGTAGAGGGTCAGCAGGTTGCGGCTCATGCTGATCTCAACGTAATGTGAAACCGCCGCGGCGGATGTGGACTCGTCCTGAACCTGCTGCCGATCCGGCGGCGGTTCCTCGGCCGGGGACGGGAGTACCGGCAGCATGGACAGAAACAATATGGCAAGGAGCATCCTGATATTCATAAAAACCGTTCTGCCATTTAAAGGTTAAAATGGAAAAGGCTGTACGATCATAAGTACAGCCTTCTCACACATCATTGGAGTCCCGCACGAGCGGGGTACAAGCAGTCTTTAGCTGCCTTTTGTTCTTCAGCATATGTACAAGCACCTTCTCCTATACATCGCTCCTTCCGGAACCTCAGGCCTTGCTGTTCAACAGCCCCAGCGGCTGTCGTGGGAACCTTGAGGTTCGCATTGCAACCTGCGTATCCGCAACAGGATTAACCGTCATAGTGGGGCCTGATTCCTTTATCTATATGGTACCATTTCAGAATCAAAAATTGAACTTTGATTTATGCGGGATCAGTCGCCGAAGCAGGTATGCACGCTGCGGGCGCTCTCGATCCAGTAATGATCGAGAGGCACCGTCCTCCGCTTGCCGACGACGTCCTTGAGCGGTACCGGCACGGCGCCGTCACCGCGTGCCGCGACCATGACGCCGAATACACCCTGGTTGATGAGGTCGGCGCAGGCGGTACCGAGGCGTGTGGCCAGCAGGCGATCCCCCGCCGAAGGCGTCCCCCCCCGTTGCAGATATCCCAGAATCGTGAGGCGTGATTCAAGACCGGTGAGCTCTTCCAGCTGCTGGGCCAGAAATTGGCTGTTTCCCGGCTTGCAGCCGTCATCCGCTTCCTGGGCCTGCCGTTTCTGCTCTTTCCTCTTGCCGCCCCCGTCCTTACTTCCCTTCTCCTTGCCTGCCTTCTCCTTGCCTGCCTCGGCGGCCTCGGCGGCCTGCCGGGACATGGCGCCTTCGGCCATCGCAACGATGCTGAAACCCTGGCCATGGTGACTGCGCCTCAGAATTGCCGCGGCCACCTTCTTGGCATCGTAAGGAATCTCCGGGATCAGGATAACATCGGCCCCGCCGGCAATTCCGGACCCCAGGGCCAGCCAGCCGGCCTTATTGCCCATCAGCTCCAGCACGAGGATGCGATGATGGCTGTGGGCGGTGCTGTGCAGCCGGTCGATCGCCTCCGTGGCGATCCCGAGGGCGGTATCGAAGCCGAAGGAGACATCGGTCATGGCCACGTCGTTGTCGATCGTCTTGGGCAGGGTAATGACGTTCAGCCCCTGTTTCATCAGATGGTAGGCGTTCTTTTGAGTACCGCCGCCCCCCAGACAGACCAGTGCGTCCAGGTGGTGCTTGCGGTAATTGTCGACGATGACCTCGGTCATGTCCCTCATCTTGCCGGCCACCGGCATGGCGTAAGGCTTGTCGCGGCTCGTCCCCAAAATGGTGCCCCCTAACGTGAGAATGCCTGAGAGCGCCTCAGAATCCAGCAGTTGGGTCCGGTTTTCCATCATGCCGCGGAAACCGTCCCGGAACCCTAGCACCTTCACGCCATACCGTCCCAGCAAGGCCTTGCCGATCCCACGGATGGCAGCATTCAGCCCAGGGCTGTCGCCGCCGGAAGTAAGGATACCGATCATTTTGCTCATGGCTGATTGTCCTTTCCATCACTTGATTGAACCTGCGATATTTACATTTTCCTGAATCCGTGACGGCAGAGTGCCGGAATGCGCGGAATGTCGGAGCGGCCCGTCGCTTGTGTCGAAACAAACCTGCATTGTCAGGTGTCCTCCGCTCAATTAATCATGAAATCCTGAAGCCTTAGACGTTCCGGGCAAGTGGAGGCATGCAGGCGTCACGGATTCAGGAATTATACCTTAAGAAACCGGATTAATCCAACAAGCCCCCCAGCTCGTCCTTGAGCGCCACCCCGGAAATACCGCGCCGCAGAGCTTCTCCGGTCAGGTAGAGCAGTTTGGCGGCGGCGTCCACGTAGCCGAGACCTTCCGGCGGGCGAATGTTGGAGATGCAGTTCCGCTGCGCGTCGGAGTTGCCCCGTTGCGGTGCATAGGTCAGGTAAATGCCGAGACTGTCTGCGGCGCTGAGGCCGGGACGCTCGCCGACGACGATCACCGCCGCCCGCGCCCCAAGAGCGCCGCCGATGTCGTCCGACAGGGCGACGCGGCCGTTGGCGATCAGCGCAACCGGAGCGACTCTGATCCCCCGCTCCCGATAGCCGTCCGTGATCGCCTGCAAGAGCGGCAGTCCGTGCCGCTCGACGGCGGTCGAAGAGAGGCCGTTGGTGACGATCAGCGCCACGTCAACTTCACCGGCAGCGGCATTCCTCAATATCGTACGCGATTCAGCGGAGAGAACCCGGCCGAGGTCGGGACGACGAAGATATTCGCCGCGACCGGCGACCGGCGTCTCAAGAATAAGGGCCTCTTCTCCGAGCCCCCGCACCTGTTCGGCAAAAGCGGCGATATCCCAGGGAAAGTGCACCGCATCCCGCGCCTCGGCATGGGCCAGCTGGAACTCCAGCAGAGCCTGCGTCGGAACGGCGTGTCCGGCCCGCCCCAGGGCGATGCGCGCCTGGGTAAAGCGACGCAGGGAAAGCCACGCATCGGTCATGGAGTTTCTCCTGCCAGTGCGCTGACGGCTTCGAGCAGCCGTGGCGAGGTGCCGCCCCGTCCCAGGGCATTGCGCCCGTCGAAGATCCCCATGCGGTTCAGCCACGCCTCGAATTCCGGCGCGGGGCGGAGTCCCAGCACGCGGCGGAGATAGAGCGCGTCATGGAACGAACTGCTCTGGTAGGCCAGCATCACGTCGTCGGCGCCCGGAACCCCCATGATGTAGCTGCAGCCGGCCACGCCCAGCAGGGTCAACAGGGTGTCCATGTCGTTCTGGTCGGCCTCGGCGTGGTTGGTGTAGCAGACGTCGCACCCCATCGGCAGCCCCAGCAGCTTGCCGCAGAAATGGTCCTCCAGCCCGGCGCGGATGATCTGCTTGCCGTCGTACAGGTATTCCGGCCCGATGAAACCGACCACCGTATTGACCAGCAGCGGCGAGAACTCGCGCGCTACGGCGTAGGCCCGCGCCTCGCAGGTCTGCGCGTCGATGCCGTGGTGGGCGTTGGCCGACAGCGCGCTCCCCTGGCCGGTCTCGAAATACATCACGTTGTCGCCCAAGGTTCCGCGCCCCATGGCAAGGGCCGTCTCGCGGGCTTCGGCCAGCAGCGCCAGGTTGATGCCGAAGCTCCTGTTGGCCGCCTCGGTCCCGGCGATGGACTGAAACACCAGATCCACCGGCGCGCCGCGGCGCATCAGCTCCAGGGTGGTGGTGACGTGGGCCAGCACGCAGGACTGGGTGGGGATCTCATGGCGCCGGATGATGTCGTCCAGCAGGTGCAGCAGCATCTCCACGTTTTTCGGGCTGTCGGTGGCCGGGTTGATGCCGATGACCGCGTCGCCGCTGCCGTACAGCAGCCCGTCCAGCACACTGGCGGCGATGCCGCGGGGGTCGTCGGTGGGATGATTGGGTTGCAGCCGGGTGGAGAGCCGCCCCGGCAGGCCGATGGTATTGCGGAAGCGGGTGGTCATCGGGCAGCGACGGGCAACAGCGATCAGGTCCTGGTTGCGCATGATCTTGGATGCCGCCGCGGCCATTTCCGGTGTAAGCCCCGGGCGGACCGAGGCGATCTCCGCGTCGGATGTGGCATCGTTCAGCAGCCATTCGCGCAGCTCCCCCACCGTGAATGATGATATCGGGGCGAACGAAGCCGGATCGTGGGACTCTGCGATCAACCGGCTGACCTCGTCCTGCTCCGGCGGAATCAACGGTTCCGCGAGAAAAGTCGAGAGCGGCAGATCGGCCAGCAGCCATTGCGCAACGGCCCGCTCCGTTTCCGATGCCGCGGCGATCCCGGCCAGTTCGTCCGCCGACCGGAGCGGTGACGCCTTGGCCAGCACATCTTTAAGATCCGCAAAGCCGTAGCCGCGCCCCTTGTAGCTCTTGGTGTATTTCATGCCGGTAAGCATACCATCTGACTTTGTTATGACAAATTAAATTGTATGAGAGGATGATTTTGCCTGCCCCTCTCCCCTGGTGGGAGAGGGGCGGGTTCACACCCCATAAACCACATACCCACGCCGCGGCGCCTCGACCTCGCACCAGCCGTCTGCATCCACAGTTACCGGCTGCGGGTTGTAATCCATCTCCTTACCCCGCCAGGCCAGCGGTTTCAGAACCTTGCCCGGAAAACCGGTTTTAACCCGCTGCCTGATCACTCCCGATGAATTGTTCAGGGCAAAGACCAGCCCCGGCTGATCCCCGGTTCCGGTGCGCTCCATGGCGTAGAACAGGTCGTCCGCGTGCAGGATGTTCGTCCCCCCGCCGGCGTGACTCTCGTGAACCTGCACGAGTCGTTCGATTCCGCCCGGTTTCCCCGGTTCGCCCAGTCCGTAGCGGAAATAATCCTTCCAGTAGACGCATGGATACCCCTCGTGGGTCAGGATGAAGGCATAGGCCAGCATCTTGTCGTTGATGATTTCGGGGGGCGAGTCGCCGCCGCGGAAGTCGTGATTGTCCACGAAGGTGACCGCCTCGAAGGGACGCTCCTTCATCAGGACGCCGCCGTCCGCCAGGGTACGCAGGCTGAATCCGGGCGAGTCGCAGAGGTCTTTCAGACGGTAGCGAAGCGGAAAGTCAAATGCCCCGACCCGGTTTTCGGCCCACTTGTTGACCGAATCGAGCCAGCTGTCGATGAAGTCGTCACCGGCCCAGCATTCCCCGACACCGAAGAGATCGACTTTCACTTTATCCCTCGTGTACTGCCGGTCGTGGATCGCCCGCACGATCCAGGCGCCGAACCCCTTGACGAAGTCGTACCTGAAGCCGTCGAAGCCGATCTCCTGAATCATCCACTTGGCATGGTTCAGGATGCCGGTGGAGACGCGGGGATTGATGTGGCAGAGGTCCGGCATGTCGCCGAAGGCGACGTCGTCCAGTTCCATGTAGGGTGAGGGGTTGAAGCAGGTCCAGTCGCGGGTGAAGATGTTGCTTTGCGGGGTGAATTTCGTCCACCGTTTCTGCTGGAGGATCGGGTTGAACTCCTCCTCATCAGCGCCGTTGTTGTGATTCAGCACCAGGTCGGCGTACACCTTCATCCGCCGGTCGTGAACCGCTTTGATCAGAGTTTTCAGTTCATTCTTCGAGCCGAACCAGGTCCGTTTTTCATCCGGCTTGACGCCCTTTTGCGCGAAATCGCCGAGATCGTAATAATCGTAGACATCGTACCCCATCGACATGCCGCCGAGATTCGCCCCCTTGCCGGCCGGGGGAAGCCAGAGCGCGGTAATACCGGCGTTCCGGAGTTCGTCAAGCCTCAAAGCAACATAGTTCCACCAGGCGTACTCCTGTAGCTCCTCCCGTGGACAATCCCAATAAAAAGCCTGCATCAGAACACCCATAGCTATTTCCCTCCCTGGAATTCCCGGCTTTCGGTTCCGGCCTGATTACGGTGACGGCTCATTAAATTACCTCGTTTACTGCTCCACCTGTTTTTGCACCGGATGCATCCCGTTCAGCGGCAATATCACGGTAAAAGTGCTCCCCTTGCCCGGCTCGCTGGAGACCCTGATCTCTCCGCCATGATTCCTGACGATTTCATTGCTGATGGAAAGCCCCAGCCCGGTCCCTTTGCCCGATTCCTTGGTAGTGAAGAACGGTTTGAAAATATGCTCCTTCACCTCTTGCTGAATCCCGCTCCCAGTGTCGCTGATTGCAACGTAAATCAAATCGCCTTCATGCCGCGTCCGCACCGTGACCACCCCCTGGGTGTCGATGGCCTGTGCCGCGTTGACCAGCAGGTTCATGAAGACCTGGTTGAGCTGCTGCGGATAACAGCGAAGCTGCGGCAGCTCGCCGTACTCCAGTATGACCGTGGTCTTGTACTTCAATTCGTTATGGGCGATATTCAGGGTACTATCGAGACATTTGTTGATGTCCGCGAGTTTCTGCCCGGCTTCGTCAATACGTGAAAAACACTTCAGATCCCTGACAATGCTTTTTATCCGTTCGACACCCTCCATGGTCTCCCGGTTCATCTCGGGGATGTCCTTGACTATGTGGTCTATCTTCATTTGCCTGCGGAGCGCGTGCAGCTGTTTAGACGAATCCGGATCAGGGAGTTCCGGGAGGAGCGCCTTCTGCTGCGCCTCCATGTACTTCAGCAACTTGTCGCAATATTTTCCCAGCGTGGCGATATTGCTGGCGATGAATCCGATCGGGTTGTTCAGTTCATGGGCAATTCCCGCCGTCAGCTGGCCGATAGAGGCCATCTTTTCCTGCTGCAGCATCTGTTGCTGAGTGGACTTGAGTTCGGCGATGACCTTTTCCAGCTCTTCCGTGCGCAGCCTGACCTCCTGTTCGAGTATCCCGGAATGTTCCTTGAGAAAGTCCTGATACCGCTTCACCATCAGGAGGTTGCGCGTCCTCAGCAGAATCTCCATGGTATCGTATGGCTTGCTGATGAAGTCGTCCGCACCGGCGGCTATCCCCTTCAGCATCATCGGTTTTTCTTTGAGGCTGGATACCAGGACAACCGGGATATACCTGGTGTCCTCATTTTCCTTTAAATGCCTGCAAACCTCGAAACCGTCCATTTCTGGCATTATGATATCGAGCATAATGAGATCCGGCAGTTCCTCCTGCACGGCCTGGAGAACGAGTGTTCCGCTGGAGAAGGTACGCGTGGCATGCCCATTGATCGTGAGGGTGTCGTCCAGCATTTGTCGCGAGAAGTCATCGTCATCTACTATGAAGATGAGCGATGGTGCGGTTCGGGATATCTTATGTTTCCAGTGTTGAGTAATGGCTTGCCTCCTGTCTGAAAAACGCCCATTTCACGAGAGGGGGGGGTGCCCATTTTTTTACACATTTTTTTAAAACCAGCTTAACACACCGATATTAAACAACTTTTCAATGTGTAAAAAAACGGGCACCCCCCCTCGAAAACCTCCGTTTTCCTCAATATTTCTGTATGGTTACACAATGTGTAAAAAAATGGGCACCCCCCCCTGCTTTTCCCTCAAATCACCTCTTCCGCAACTCGATATCCTGCCTGACAATCCGCTCCAGTGCCGAATCCAGGTACTGTTTGCGGCAATCTATGCCGTCAATGGCACCGCTGCGCAGCCGCTGGAGAAAGCGGCACCCGCCGAAACAGAGCGGCAGATAGGCGCATTCAAGGCATTCCCTGCACTTCCAGACGTCCATCTTGTGGGATGCCCGGTAATCGCCGACTCCTTCTGCAAGAGTCCCGATCTTCAGATCTTCCCATCCCATGAAGGCCGGACACTTGTAGAGCGAGCCGTCCCAGGCCACAACCAGATCGCTTTCAAATTCGATCATGCAGCCGGCCAGCTTCGGTTTGGGCGTATTCCATCCCCTTTTCAGGATCTCCTCCCGCAGGTGGAGCGAGGCTTCAATCAGCCACGGCTCGCTGGTGCAGGCGCACCCCATGGCGAAATCACCAAGCCCCGCCTCGCCGGCCGTGGGGATAACCGGCGAGAATTGCACCATATAGAGCATATCCGGCGTGATCCCCTCCCCTTCCAGGATGTCGAGCAGTTCGGGAAAACGCCGGTAATTGTCGCGGGTAAAGTTCCCCCCCAGTTGCACCCTGAGCGGGCCGCATGCCTCCTTCAAGTTGTTCATGATCAGCTCGAAACTTCCCGTGCCGGAGACAAAGGGGCGCTGGGTATTGTGAATATCTGGGGGACCGTCGATGGTAATCCTGGCGCTGGCACACCCCAGCGGAAGGAGTTCATTCACCACTTTCCGGGTCAACAGGGTACCGTTGGTAACCAGATTGAACGAGAATGCTGTGCCCCCCTTGATGGCGGCCTCTTGCAGAGGTCCGGCAATACGCCGGATGAGCGGCATCGAGAGCAGCGCCTCGCCGCCGTAAAAGTCCAGCAGCACCTCCTTGCCGGCCGCGATCGGCCCTTTCAGGATCGTTTCCACCAGCAGATCGGCAGTGGCGTCGTTCATATAGCTCTTGCCCCGGAAATGGTCCTCGTAGCAGTAGGGACAAGCCAGGTTGCAGTCCAGGTTGAGCGTTACCAGCGCGGTATAACGGCGGACATTGGCGTTGGCCCAGTCGAAATACCCGGCCATCCGTTGCTGTTCTGCCAACGCGTCCGGCACCAGGATGCCGAGCCGGGCCATGATCTCCTGCTCGGGGCCTTCCAGAGTACCGTTAAGCATGGCCTCGACAACGCTGCGGGAAACCAGCAGCACCGACCCCCGCAGGGTGGAGTAGATCAATATCTTGTCCGGATCGTTAGAGCCGGGATAGAGTTTGATATAACGTGATACGTCCATTGTAAAACCTCGCAGAAAGAATCGGGGGGGCGTTCACCCCCCCGGAACAACGGGTGCGGCTCTGTTACCTCACAACCATAAGACTGGAATAACAGCACGAGTAATCTGGCCCTCCCATAAACGGACAGGACCCCTCCTCCAGTACCAACATGGTTCGATTCTGCATTGCGATCACCTCCTTTCTTTTTGATAGCGCCGACGGCGCGGTGGACAGTACGGCATGGAACGTGCTATCTAGACGCAACATGCATGCCCGAAAATTCATCCATATTCTTTTCCTGCTGATTTTTCTCGGCACCATCTCCCATGAGGTTCGTGCCGAAGAGCAGGACGAGACCCTGACCCTGCTTGGACAACCGGCGGCAGCAGACCCCGTTGCCGGCCGCCTTCCCCGCCAGCTATCGCGCACCGCCGAGAACACCACCGTGGTCACCTCCAGGGAAATAGAGGCGCTCAACGCTCATACCCTGGTCGACATCCTGGCCACGGTTCCCGGCATCCAACTGGAGAGCCAGGTCGGCTCTGCTAATGGTGCATTCATTCGAATTCAGGGTTCCCTCTTCAACCACGTGCTGGTCCTGTTGGACGGCATCCCCTACAACAATCTGGGAGACAACTTCGCGGACATCGGCCAGATACCGGCCCGGATCATCGAGCGGGTGGAGATCGTTAAAGGTGCGGCTTCCTCGGCCTGGGGACAGGCTCTGGGAGGGGTAGTCAATGTCATCACCAAGTCCCCCGATCCGGAGCGCGGGATCGGCGGCATGGCCACCGTTGCGCAAGGTGAGCGGGGGACACGCGACATCGGTGGGGAGCTGTCGGGCACTCTAGACCGTTTCGGCTACTACTTCTCCGGTAGCTATCTCGCCTCCGGCGGTTTCACCCCCAACACCGGCTTCGACAGCGCCAACGGTCATGCCCGACTGAGCTGGGAACTCCCCCAACAGGGGCAGGCAACGTTCCTGGCCAACTACTCCAGACATGATCGCGGCGAGTTTGCTTTCGTTCCAAATGACGTTCAAAGCAGAGACAACGCCCACCGTGTTATCATTGGGTTGTCGCTGCGCCAGCCGTTCGGCAGCCACATGGAAATGGAGCTGAACGGTTTTCACTCTGACAACCGGATCGGCATCGCCACCGCCACCCTGAGCGACAGACTGCCGTTGCAGACTCTCAGAAACAACGAACTTCTCTCTGGTGGAGGAGGCAGACTACTCTGGCGGCAGTCTGGCAACCTGCTGGTGGCCGGCGTGGATTACCAGCACGCCCGCCTGGACGACAACGATACGTTGGTGCATGTAGACATACTCAACCGCCACGCCGACCGGTGGGGCTTTTACCTGAACGACACACTTAATCTCGGTCCGGTTTCACTGTCGACCGGGGCGCGCTACGACCTGACCGGCTCCTCGGGTGACCAGTTCAGCCCCTCCTTTGGTCTGACCTGGCAACTGACCGACAGCACCCTGCTGCGTGGTTACACCGCCAAAGGATACAGCCTTCCCGCCTTCACCCTCGAACGGGGGAGCGAACGGGTCTGGACGAGCCAGGTCGGTCTGGAGAGCAGCGCCCTCCCCTATCTCTGGCTGAAGGGGACCCTGTTCCGCAACGATACCAGGGAAATCACTACCCGCGACCCTGTGAGCGGCGCCTTCGGGAGTGAACGCCAGATTAGACAGGGGTTCGAGGTCGAGGCGCGGACCGCGGAAGCGTTCCATACCTCGCTCCGCTCCGGCTACACCTATGTCGATGCCCGGCGAAGTACGGACAATTCGGTCGTGCTCGACATTCCAACCCAGACAGTGCAATTGGGTCTGCAGTACGACAACCACAAGAATTTCAAGGGTCTGCTGACCGGGCGGCACATCTTCTGGAACGCCGAAGCATACCATAACGGCAGCTACCAGGGGATGCTCTGGGATCTGCACTTGAACACGACCCCCTTCAGCGGCAACTTCAAACGGCTGGAGCTGTTCTTCTCGCTGCGGAACATCTTCAACGGCTCCCAGTATCTGGATGAATTTTACCGCAACAACGGCCGCTGGGCCGAAGGCGGAGTGAGGTTCCGGTTTTGAGGCGACTGGGACTCTTGATAACGGCAGCGTGGCTGCTGATCCAGGGGACAGCCTGGAGCTATGACCTGTTGATCGTCCAGAGTCAGCGCTCACCGGCGTATGACGAGGTGCTGCGGGGCTTCCACTCGGTGGCGCATTTCTCGGAGCGCGTCATCGTCCTCACCGACTACAACGAGATCGACCTGGTGCGGATAGCCCGCGAGGAGAACCCTGTCGCCATTGTGACTCTGGGCGACAATGCCCTTGCTGCGGCCCGCAAGGCGCGGCAGACACCGGTCATTGCACTGATGTCGCTGAATTACCGGGCGGGCATGAGGGGACACCCCGCCATGACCGGCGTTGAGGTGCAGTCGCCGCCGGAGAGGTACCTGCAGATCTTTGCAGCTATCAAAGCGCGCAGAGTCGGGATTGTAGGCTCCGCCGCCCGGAGTTCGGCCTACATCAAGCAGGCACGTAAGGCAGCCGCCGGATTCGGGATCGACCTGGTGGTACGAGAGGTGAAATCGGCCAGGGAAGTGCCGGGACAGCTCGATTCACTGGCGGGACTGGTGGACGCCCTCTGGATGCTGCCGGACAGTGTCACCGCCAGCGGTGGAGCGGCTGATGCCCACTTCCTGTTCTCGGCGAGTCACAAGGTTCCGGTGGTTACCTTTTCAAGTGCCTACCTGGCATCCGGCGCTGCCCTCGCCCTTGAGATCGACCGCTTCGACATGGGGCAGCAGGGGGGCGCCATGGCCGCCGCGCTCATGGAGGGAGAAAGTATTTACGGGATTGTTCCGGAATACCCTCGCAGGACCACCGTCAAAAGCAATCCGTCCGTGCTGCGCCGGCTCGGCCTGAATCCGGAATTTGACGGCGGCAGGAGCACCGAATGAGTCCGATGATCCGCCTCAGACGTTTCCAGGCCAGCTTCCGCAGCAGACTGCTGCTCATCTTTACGCTCTTTACCGGGATTATTTCCGCCGCGTTCGTACTTGTGCTCATTACGGGTGAGATCCGCAATTATCGGGAACGTTCCACCGAAAAGGCCCAGCTGCTGGCGTCGCTGCTGGCCGGCAGCATTACACTCCACCTCTATTCCGAAAACCTGACGGAACTTAACCTCCATGCCGCTGAACTGCTTTCAACTCCCCATGTAGCCCGGATCGTCATTACCGGAAGCGATAACCGGAAGCTGGTCGATATCAGATCTCCGAAAATCACCGCCGATACCCCACTGGTTACATCATCGGCAAAGGTGATGGCCGCTGCCGCCAGCCCATCTGCAGAAACAGCCCTGAGCGGTGTCATGCATCCCGCGGCAACTCTGCTCGGGTCGGTATCGG
>DATNCC010000305.1:0-4765 GCA_035571735.1 Dongiaceae bacterium
GGATCGGGGATCGGGGATCGGGGATCGGTGATCGGTGAGGAAGACAGGGACGAGGTGCGGGGATTGAGGCGCGAGGAAAGGCGCGAAGGCAAAGGTGAAATCCGGGAACGGGGAACGGTGAGGAAGGCAGGGACGAGGTGCGGGGATTGAGGCGCGAGGAAGGCGCAAAGGCAAAGGTGAAATCCGGGAGCGTAGGCGGGAATTGGTGACTGTAAAAGCGGTAGTGGGGAGCCAGCTGAGTGGTTTCGTAGGTGCAGGCTCAGGCTTTATTTTGAGAGGCTGTAATCCCCCCGAGTTCCTCAAGTAAAATGGGGACATCTTCGACAACTGAACGCCATACCAGGGAGATATCTACACCGAAATACTGATGAATAAGCTTGTCACGAAATCCTGCCAGGTCTTTCCAGGGGATAACAGGATACCTCATTCGAAACTCTTCTGAAATATTCTTTGTGGCTTCGCCGACTATCTCGAACTGTCTGATGACTGCATCCTGAACGATACGGGCGGAACTGAAGTCATCCGAATCAAGGTTTGCAGTATAGTTGGTGATCTGTTGCAGCGCATCTACGATGTGAGACAGATATACCCTGTCGTCGCGGATCATGAGCCGATAACCTTGAGCTCCTGCTTGATCCGATCAATCAGGTATGGGCTGATGGCCTGTTCGGTTAATAGATCTATTTTGATTCCAAGCAATTCTGATAACTCCCGCTCAAGGCGTATTACCCCGAGCAGACTTTGCTGTTCGGTGAAACGGACCAATAAATCAAGGTCGCTGTCGGAGCGGGCTTCACCACGTGCATAGGAACCGAAAACGGCAACCTGGGAAACGCCGTGGCTGGACATGAAGTCGATGATGGTCTTATCATATGGCGTAACTTGTGCCATAGCGGTTCCTCCTACGTGAATTTATGAACTTGTTTATATCATACCGTACTTACTTGACAATGTTTTAATTGGTTCAGATTTAAGACGGACAATGTGATCTGCTAATAAGGTTTGAACCCTCCCTCTCCTGGGGATCACCGGATCGAGGAGCGAGGAATTGTGGAATTGCTTTATCCCTTCAACCGGCACAAACCTTACCGCAGCTTCTCTCAAGGACACCGAAACGTACTCGGGATATCCCGCTGGCTGCCTTGACAACCTGAAGAAGTTTACTAAACTCTTCGAAGTTGATTAGCAAATTACCATAAATTAAGACCGGAACATTCATTGCACGATAATGTTCAGGAAATATTTCTTGCTCCAACTGTTTGTCAAAAAAAGAGGCAGCCCATGAAAAGAACATTTGCTATAGCACTACTTTTGTCGTTGTTGACCGTTGTATGCCCGCAGGCATCAGATGCAGTGACAGTACGGTCACCCGTTATTTCATCCACCTTCGAACAAGTGACCCAGGGGCCGCTCGCCGGTACGGTAGGCGACGCACCCATGACTGCCTATCCGGGCGGTTATAACTGGTTGGGTACTCACTGGGACGGTGTAAACGGCGGTCAAAAACATGTGCTCACATCGGGCAATCTCAACACCCCCTATGCCGGCGTCGCTTGGGCAAAGCCCACCTGCATCCATGATTTCAACAACTACTGCATAGATTTCGTCGGGACGTCCGGCGCCCCCGCCTTCACCAGCTTTGACGCCAACGTGACGGGCGTCGTGAGCCTTTGGTTTCTGGATCTCTACTGGCCCGCGCCCGGCGTATCCGCAGAAGTGCTCGCCTTCGTTCACGAAGAAAATGTCGACAATTCAGGGCAGGTGACCGGAAATATTGAGGGGAAGACCAGGATCGGGCTTGCCTGGTCGAGCGACGGCGGCGACTCATGGCGCTACCTGGGCCGCATCATCAGTCCGTATGGCGACCCCCAGCCATTCAATATCGAGGGTGCCCCGTACATCGTCAACAATGGCTATTTCCATGTTTACTACATAGACCAGGATATTAACGGGTTAAACGGGATCGGCGTATCGAGGGCGAGTATGAGCAGCGTGATAGATGCGGCCCGGGCCGGAAACGTCGGCACAGCCCTCTGGTCCAAATACTTCAACGGCGGGTGGACGGAGCCGGGCCTGGGTGGCCGGCCGAGCTTCCCGTCCAGCCAACAGGAGATCATTCACACCCAGGCTGTCCACAGCAGCTACACGGGGAAGTACTACATGCCGCTCACCTTCATGGCCTGGTACAATGGCCAGGGGGGGTACAGCAATGCCAGCGTCAAGCTTTACGAATCGACCGACAGCTTGAGCTGGAGCCTGTCGAGCACCCTCGTAGACGAGTATGCCGCCAGCCAGGGACCGTCGGGAGGCTACCAGTGCTGCAGCCTGACCGACGTGAACGGAACCGCCAACCACGAAATCGGTCAGAAGTTCTACGTTTACTGCCACAAACATTCTGCAGGAAGTGGTCTGGCTGACTTTGCCCAGTATCAGTGGGCGGTCGATCTGGGCACCACCCCGGACTTCTACCGACAGTCAAAGGACTTCTCCTCCACCCAGGGTCCGAACTGGTACTACCAGTACGGTACGGGCCTCAGCAGCATGACCTGGAATGCGGCCGGCTATTGGCAGGGGACCGATACCTGGGACCGTATCTATGGCTCACAAATGCATCCCGGTACGACCGAGGGCCCCGTCCTCAAGTGGGTAGCGCCCAGGTCCGGTACGGTGCTTGTCAGCGGCACGGTGCGTGACGCTGACCCGACGTGCGGCGACGGCATCTCCGCCCAGCTCTTGCACGGCAGTGGCCAGATCAGTACCCAGATCTTTTCGGCGACCATCGCCAATGGTGACGTACTCGGCAAGAGCCACAATCTTACCCGCACCGTTGCCGCAGGCGATGCGCTGCTCTTCAAGGTCAGCGCGAACGCCGATAATTTATGCGACGCGACCTTCTGGGATCCTTCAATCGTCTATGCAGGACCGGATGTGTCCCTCTCTGCCACGCCGCCGGCACTCGTCAACAGCGCCACAGCCGGTTTCAGCTTCTCTTCGACCGATGTCAACGCGACCTTCGAATGCAAAGTCGCGACAGGTCTCGACACGGGCACTTTTGCTCCCTGCTCGACTCCTTATACCACCGCTCCCCTTCCTGACGGCAGCCATATTTTCACGGTCAGGGCAATCGATTCGACAGGCAGTCAGGGCCCCATACCGGCGAATTACAACTGGTCCAGCGATACCACCCCTCCCGATACCGCTATCACCGGCCACCCGGCCGACCCGACCACGTCCACCGATGCTTTTTTCAGCTTTACCTCGCCGGATACGACTGCTGCCTTCGAGTGCAATCTGGACAACGACGCCTGGAGGCCCTGCAGCAGTGGTGGAACCTACCACGACCTGATCGTGGGGAGCCATACTTTCGGTGTCAGGGCCAAGGATCCGGCTGGAAACGTGGATCCGGCACCGGCAACCTACCTCTGGACAATCAATGATTACGTCGCCGTAACCATCGGCAACAGCACCGGTTACTTCGCGACAATCTCGGCTGCCTTTGCGTCCATCCCCGCCGGCTCTTCTGCCCTTATCAAGGCCCCGGCCATGGTATTCATCGAGACGCCTGACCTCAACAACACTGACGCGACTTTAACGTTCACCGGCGGCTACGACAGTGGCTTCACGGGTGTCAGCGGAGTCACCACGATCCAGGGGGCCTTTGTCATCAGTGCCGGAACTATTGAAATAGCCAATCTGGTGATCATGTAACAGTGGTAAACGGGAACCGGGTCCACGAAAAACACTAACTAAAACGAAAAGTTAAATGTTTCACCTGCATGGTTTATCCGCAGTTATCAGCTTTTATCCGTGGCGAATTGTTTTTTAAAGTTCAATTTATACTTGCCTCTATCCGCGTGCAGTTGAATTTAGTTGCGGTCGTTTGAGACTCTTCATCTAGCAGTAGTAATTGGCCAGCTGATTTGCTATCTTGTGACAGTAGGCCGACTTTCTCTGGAAGGGTTTTTTCATGGCTGCACAGCATATCTGTTGGAAATCACTTCCCCCTGTATTTCTTGCCTTGACACTCCTGTTGCTGCCGCTTGCTGCCTTTGCTGCCGGTCCGCTGCGCGTCGGCTTTTTCCCGAATATGACCCATGCCCAGGCGCTCGTGGGGAAAGAACGGAAAATCTTCGAGCAGAAAGTCGGAAGTGAGATTGCCTGGAAAGCGTTCAATGCCGGACCGTCGGCCATGGAGGCTCTCCTGGCCGGACAGCTCGATCTGGTCTACGTGGGGCCGAACCCGGCCGTGAATGCGTTCATGCGGTCCAAGGGGAAGTCGCTGCGGATCATAGCCGGGGCGGCAAGCGGCGGTGCAGCGCTGATCGTTCCGAAAGAGTCGGCGATCTCTTCGGCCCGTGATTTCAAAGGGAAGAAAGTGGCGGCGCCTGAAAAAGGGAACACTCAGGATGTGGCGCTTCGCTTCTGGCTGAAGGGGGAGGGGCTGGCTATCGGCCGTGATGTGGAAGTGGTGTCGACCAAAAACCCTGACATTTATATTTTTTTCAAACAGCGGCAGATCGCGGCTGCGTGGGTGCCCGAGCCGTGGCTGACCCGACTGGAGCAGGAAGCGGGCGGGCGGATCCTGGTGGATGAGCGGTCGCTCTGGCCCGGGGGGAAATTTCCGACTGCAGTGCTGGTGGCGCGGACGGAGTTTTTGCAGAAGAATCAGGAATTGGTGCGACGATTCCTGGCCGCACATCAGGAGGTGAGCGAGTGGATCGGCAGGAACCCGCGCGAGGCCAAGGCGGCCATCAATGCCCAGTTG
>DATNCC010000306.1:0-4933 GCA_035571735.1 Dongiaceae bacterium
GCTCGGAGGCATCGTGCGGCTTGCCGACGGCCTTGATCGCCGCCGAAACAGCATGGTGACGGCTCTCGACTGCTCCCTTTCCGACTCCGCCTTGACGGTGAGGGTCAAAGGGGAAAGCGATGTTTCCGTCGAACTCTTCGGCGCGAAGAACAATCGCGAGCTCTTTGAAGCGGCATTCCACAGAAAACTCGTTCTGGTCCCCGCGTTAGCGGAGCAATAGGTAGATTAAATCCTTTAGCGCTTAAAGATGCAGAATGAAAACCAGGATATTCTGAAGATGGAGGTTGTCATTGCACAACGCAGCAAATTCAGCGATGAGCGGCTCTACCTGCCGGTTCGGAGCAGGTGGTGACGGGAAATGCTGACGTTCAAGGCCATGCTGCACATGGCAAAAACACGGGAAGTACTGCTGGTCGTTATCTCTTCGATGATGTTCATCATCTTCTTTCTGTTTGCCCTGCTGATATGTCACAAGGTCTTCGTGGAATACGGGGCCAGACGTTACAAGAGGTTGAAAGAGCGCTATCTTGAGGTCATGGGCCAGAGAATGGCCGGCAGTGATATCCGGGTTGCCAAGCCTCTGAAACACCAGGAATACGAGGTGTGGGGCGATGTCATCGCCGAAATGATGGCGAACTGCGAGGAAGAGACACGGGAGCGCCTCAAGGATGAAGCCCGGAATCTCGGACTGGACCGCTATTTCAAGGAGTTGACCCGCTCGCAGTCATGGACGACACGCTTCCTGGCCGTGGAAAAACTGGGGCTCATGAAGCTGCCGGAGATGAAAGAGCTCTACCGGTCGATCCTGCAACACGAAAAAGATCCGCACGTCATCAACAAGACGGTCTGGGCGCTCAGCATGATCGCCGACGAGGAAGTGCCGGACATCATCAACTCCGTCCTGAGAAAGCCCTCTTTCCTCTCTTCGAAGTACGCCGAGTTCATCTATACCAACGTAATTGCGTCGTTCCGCGACCGGGGCGCCGAAGAGAGCCTGCTCGGGATATTTGCCAGGATCAGGTCCGATGAAGAAATTCCGCTGATCCTGAAGAGGGACATCATCGCCGCGTGCGGGGTAAGCCAGTTCTATCCCTCTATTGAGATCGTCAAGGAGTATTTCCTCCACTTCCCTGATTCCACTGATATGAGAATTGCCTGCTTAAGAGCGCTGGAAAGGCTTTCCGCCGGCGACGCCTGCCATATCGTTGCCAAAGGGTTGCGCGATACCGACTGGCGGATGCGGGCCGTGGCGGCAAAGAGCGGCCGGGTCTGCGGCGACGGAGCGCTTGCCACGTTGACCGAGGCGCTGCGCGACAAGAACTACTATGTGCGCATGAACGCGGCGCTTTCACTTTCCAGGATCGGACCCCGCGGAATCGAAGCTCTCACCGGGGCGACCCTCGCCGATGACCGTTTTGCCGGGGATATCGCCCGCTTTGTGCTGAAGAGGTGAGCCGTTGAGAGAAACCATCATCTTCGCCTTCGATCTCCTGCAGGTCGGCGTCTTCATCTACTTCGTCTGCGTCAACAGCATGTACACCATGTTCACCCTGGTTGCGGTCAGGGATATCCGTGGGCACCTGTTTACCACCACCAGGCTGGAGCTGCAGAACATTTTCGCCGGCGTGCTCTATAAACCTCTTACGATTATCGTGCCGGCCTACAACGAGGAAGAGACCATCCTCGCTTCGCTGCGATCGCTTCTCGACCTCAAATATCCGGAGTTCGAAATCGTCGTCGTCAACGACGGCTCGACCGACAAAACGCTGGAAAGGCTGATTGCCGGATTTAACATGGTCAGGGTGGAGAAACCGCTGAACCTCGTCCTCCATCATGAACCGGTTGAAGAGCAGTACATCTCCCTCGACCACCCCTCGCTGCTTGTGCTCAGCAAGCGGAACGGCGGCAAGTCCGACGCCCTGAATGCCGGGATCAACGCATCGAGGTACCCGCTGTTCTGCTCGATAGATGCCGATTCGATTCTCGAGGACGAGGCGCTGGCCAGGGCGGCGCGCCCCTTCATGGAAGACATGGAGGTCATCGCCACCGGCGGGATCATTCGGGTGTTGAACGGCTGCACCGTCGAAAACGGGGTGGTCACGGAGGTCAAGGCGCCGCGAAAGGTCCTGGAGTGTTTCCAGGCCGTGGAGTACACGCGGGGATTCCTCACCGGCAGGACCTCCTGGAGTTTCTTCAGGAGTCTCCTCATCATCTCCGGGGCCTTCGGCATCTTCCGCAAGGACATGGTTCAGGCGGTCGGAGGTTACCGCAAGACCGTCGGCGAGGACATGGACCTGGTAGTCCGGTTGCACCGCCATTGTCACGAGAAGAAGATCAGATACAAGGTGGTATTCGTCCCCGATCCAGTCTGCTGGACCCAGGTCCCGGCCGACCTGGAATCGCTCCTGAAGCAGAGGAACCGCTGGCAGCGGGGGCTCGTCGACAGCCTCTGGCACAACAGGAAGATGCTCTTCAATCCCCGTTACGGCAAAGTCGGCCTGATCGCCTTCCCTTATTTTCTCCTCGTGGAGACGCTCGGTCCGGTCATCGAATTTTTCGGATACGCGGTTTTCCTGGTATTCTTCCTGTTCGGCTCCATCAATCGCGAGCTCATCGTGCTCTTTTTCCTCCTCGCCATCTTCTGGGGGATATGGATCAACCTCGGCTCTATTCTTCTCGACAACCTCATCTACAAGCGCTACCGGGGGATTCGCGACCTCCTCAGGCTCTGTTTTTTCGGGACTTTCGAATTTCTCGGCTACCGGCAGTTGATTGTCGTGGAAAGATTCATTGCCGGCTTTTTCTTCCTGGAAAAGAGCTGGGGCAAACAGCAGAGGCAGGAGATACATGATGACAAAGCCACAAAAGCTGCTTAACAAATTGTTGTTTTTTCTCCCCAGAGCGGTTCTGTGGGGTATTTGCATGATCTATTTTCTTATTGCCATTCTCTTTTCCTTCGACCGTTTTGCACCTTACGCAATCAGACTGGAGCTGCTGCGCGACAAGGCAGTCGGCCGGATGCAGGGCTCTTGAGGAGAAATAAGTAACGATGCGAAGAATTGCCGTAATCCTTCTGATTCTCTGGTCTGGCGTAGCACATGGCGCCGAGACTCCGGACGACCTCGCGGCCCGGGGGAAATTCGATGAGGCGGCGAGCGCCTACCGCAAGGCTATCGACGCCTCACCGGAAGCCGCGGAAAAAGGGCTTCTCCACAAAAAGCTCGGCGATCTCTATGCCGAAAAGGGTGATTACCGGCAGGCGGCAACGGAGTTTGTCAGAGCGCTTAGGCTGAACCGCAGTTTTACGGAGGATGAGCGGCTCCGGATGGCAGTCCGGATCTCCTGGGGCGGGGAGTATGACGAGGCGCTAAAGGAGTTTAACGCCATCCTGACGGAGAATTTCGCTAATATGGAAGCCCGTGTGGGACGCGCCAGGGTCCTGGCATGGTCAGGGAAATATGCCGAGGCTCTCGCCGAAATTGAAGGGACGCTCGAACGGGAACCCGGCAACAGGGAAGCCCTGCTGATCAAGGCTAACTGCCTGCGGTGGCAGGGCCATGCAAGTGATGCCATCGTGATCCTCTCCAGACTCCTGCAAGAGGCGGAGGATTTCGATACCCGACTGGGACTGGCCTATGCCCTTCTGGCAAAGGGAGACAGGTCAGGAGCCAGGCAGAGCAGTGCCCTGCTCGTACCGAAAGACAGGTACCAGGAGAAGGAAGCCGCCGCACTCAGAGAGGAGCTGGAACGGCAGAACGCATCAGCCATTGACATGCGCTACAGCTATTACAGCGACACCGACGATAACACTCTGCACCGGTACGCCCTCTCCGGCACCACTCTGCTGGGTGACACGGGGCTCGGCGCAGCCTACCACCATACGGATGCAACCGACCTTTTCCGCCACAACAGCGTCGATGATTTATCCGTCCGCCTCTCCATGAAAGTGATCGAACCTGTCCGGCTCGGCGCCGGGGCGGGCTTCGTCCGGACTCATGCCGCAGAGGACACTACCTTTTTCACCGGCAATGTCCAGTCAATCTTCGACGTTCCGAACGGCAAGGCAGGCGTCAGCTTCAGCCGGGAAATCTTTACGGATACGGCCCAGATCATCGCGCACGGGATCAGGATCAGCAACACCACCGCCTTCTTTTCCCAGAAAGCCGCAGACCGGCTCTCCCTCTTCGGGAGCTACAGCTACCGGAACTATTCCGATGACAACAACACCCACGACCTGCAGCTGTCGCCCGTTTACAGGGTCCATGAGGGCAACCCGTCGATCAGCGCCGGCTACCGTTTCAGGTATCTTGATTTCGCACGGCAGAGCGGCAGCGGCTATTTCGATCCGAATGATTTCATGACCAACGGGCTCTTTATCAATGCGCACTACGAGCGGGGAGGCTTCCATCTCGACCTGGAGCCGTTCGGCGGTTTCCAGAAGTTCAGGAGGTTCGGGACCGGTTCCAGCGACCTGTTCGGCTCCATCAAGGGCAGCGCCGGGTACAAGATCGGACGGCATCTTCTCTGCGAGGTCTCCGGCGAATTCGGCAACTATGCGCTGCAGTCCGCCACCGGCTTCACCTACCATCTGGTTGGCGCAAGGCTCGAAATGCTCTTTTAGGATTCCTGGAGGAGTTATGGAAAGGGTATTGCGTCGGCCATCAGCCGGTTCTACTAATTGCCCGCCGCGCAGATCCGTTCGATCAGGCGGGGGTCGTTCGGGAGCAGCTCCGCGGCCACGAGGCGCGGTGTCAGCTCGATCCAGTTCCGGTCCCGTGCGAAGACGCTCCTAAAGAGCGGCAGGGCATCGTCAAGGCGCTGCATGTTCACCAGGGCGACCGCATGCCAGTAGACAACCTCAAGATTCTCAGGCGCCAGCCTCGCTGCTGTCGCGTATTCCTCAAGTGCCTTCAGATGGTCCCTCCCCTCCATG